>JBFFQZ010000007.1:0-23477 GCA_041573235.1 Sulfitobacter sp.
GCCCGCCAAACCTGCGCCCACACCAGCGCCTGCGACCGGTGACGATATGCCCGCGCTTCTTGATGTAGCGCGTCCCGAAGGGGCGGATGATCTCAAGCTGATCAGCGGCGTGGGCCCCAAGCTTGAAGCGACGCTAAATGAGTTGGGGATCTTTCACTACGACCAGATCGCCGTCTGGGGACCAAAGGATATCGCCTGGGTGGATGAGCGGTTGCGGTTCAAGGGCCGGATCGAACGGGACGACTGGATGTCGCAGGCCAGGATCCTGGCCGAGGGTGGCGAAACCGAGTTTTCGAAAAAGAAGAAGAAATAATCCGGGGAGCCGTTCGTGGCCCAGAATGACGACAAACTGTCGCGCGACGGACGGCGGCTTGCCTTGGTAAGTGTGGCGGGGGCGTTTGCCTTTATGGGCATCGAATTCGCAGGGGCGACCTTCGGGTGGCCGAATCAGATGATGGGCCTGCTGGAGCTTGGCGTTGCGGCCGTGTTCCTGTGGGTCTTTATACAAGCATATCGGCTGTGGCGTCTGCGCCATGGCGAGAAGGATGGGTAGCACGATGTTGCAGGACAAAGACCGGATTTTCACCAATATCTACGGCATGCATGACCGCACCCTCAAGGGTGCGCAGGCGCGCGGACATTGGGACGGCACGGCGAACATCCTCAAGAAGGGCCGCAGCTGGATCATCGACGAGATGAAGGCAAGCGGCCTGCGTGGTCGGGGCGGTGCGGGATTCCCGACCGGCCTGAAGTGGTCGTTCATGCCCAAGGAAAGCGACGGGCGGCCCAGCTATCTGGTTGTGAACGCCGACGAATCCGAGCCTGGCACCTGCAAGGACCGCGAAATCATGCGCCACGATCCACACACGCTGATCGAGGGCTGCCTGATCGCGAGTTTCGCGATGAACGCGCACGCCTGCTATATCTACATCCGCGGTGAGTACATTCGCGAAAAGGAAGCGCTGCAGGACGCCATCGACGAAGCCTATGAGGCGGGTCTGCTGGGCAAGAACGCGGCCAAGTCGGGCTGGGATTTCGACCTGTACCTGCATCACGGCGCGGGCGCCTATATCTGCGGCGAGGAAACCGCCCTGCTTGAAAGCCTCGAGGGCAAGAAGGGGATGCCGCGCATGAAGCCGCCATTCCCGGCGGGGGCGGGGCTTTATGGTTGCCCGACCACCGTGAACAACGTCGAATCGATTGCCGTGGTGCCGACGATCCTGCGGCGCGGGGGCGACTGGTTCGCGGGCTTTGGCCGTCCCAACAACGCGGGCACCAAGCTGTTTGCGATTTCGGGCCATGTGAACAATCCCTGCGTGGTCGAAGAGGCGATGTCGATCAGCTTTGAAGAGTTGATCGAAAAGCATTGCGGCGGCATTCGCGGCGGCTGGGACAATCTCAAGGCGGTGATCCCCGGCGGCAGCTCGGTACCGATGATACCGGGCCGCGAAATGCGCGGGGCGATCATGGACTTCGACTATCTACGCGAACAGCGTTCGGGCCTCGGCACGGCGGCGGTGATCGTGATGGATCAGAGCACCGATGTGATCAAGGCGATCTGGCGGCTGTCCAAATTCTACAAGCACGAAAGCTGTGGCCAGTGCACGCCCTGCCGGGAAGGCACAGGATGGATGATGCGGGTGATGGACCGTCTGGTCAAAGGCGATGCGGAGCCCGAGGAAATCGACATGCTGCTGGATGTGACCAAGCAGGTCGAGGGCCACACGATCTGTGCGCTCGGCGATGCGGCTGCATGGCCGATCCAGGGTCTGATCCGACATTTCCGGGACGAGATCGAGGACCGAATCAACCACAAGCGCGCAGGGCGTGCGCGCCCTGTCGCCGCGGAGTAGAGGCCGATGTCGCAGTTTGCCGAATATGGCCACGCAATCGTGGCGCTTGCGCTTTGGGCCCTGCTGGTCTGCGTGCTGGCCGCCTTGTCGACTCTCGGGCGCACCGCCGAGGCGCGCTGCGGCTGCGGCAAGCCAAAGCGCAATTATGCCGATCCGGTCTATCGCCGGGAACGCGCCTTCATGAATGCGGTGGAGACATCCGGCCCGTTCATCGCGGCGACATTGGCGGCGATCCTGATCGGTGCGGCGCCCTTCTGGGTTAACCTGCTTGCGTCCGTGTTTATCGCGGCGCGGCTTTGCATGGCCGTGGTTCACATCGCCACGACCCATCAGCCGCTGCGATCCTTGTTCTTCATTGTCGGGCTTCTGTGCATTCTGGCGCTCGCAGTATCTGCGGTCCTTGCAGGGTTCTGACCCGACGCGGCGGGATGGGTTTCATCTGGCCGAACTGAACCTCGGAATTCTCAAACACGACTGGGATGATCCGCGCGTGCAGGGGTTCGTGGACGGGCTGGATCTGGTCAACGGCGTCGCGCGGCGTTCCAAAGGGTTCGTCTGGATGATGGATGGCGACGCGATGGAGGCGGCGCAGAACGATCCCGAAGGCGCGCTGGGGGGCAACCCGCGCAGGGCCGCTACCCTGTCGGTCTGGGAGGATGCGACCGCTCTCGAGCATTTCGTCTGGAACACCGTGCACAAGCGGTTCTACGACAGGCGCGCCGAATGGTACGACGCGCTGGAAAGCCTGCGGTTGGCGATGTGGTGGGTGCCTGCGGGCCATCTGCCGGACATGAACGAGGCAATGGCCCGGTTTCGTCATCTCGAGGCGCATGGACCAAGTGAGACTGCCTTTGGCTGGGATCGGGTGAAGCGTGCGGGCTGACGGGGTTTGCGCGCAGGGCCTGTGATGCTGCGGCCCCCCGCACGGCGGTGAAGAACCGCTGGCCCTGCGCGTTGTTTTGCGCAATAACGGAGCCAGCAAGAACCATTGCCGCGCGGCGTGCGTTGAGGAGATGTTATGAAGATTTGGGTAACTCTGGCGGCGGTGACAGCGGTTTTGATGGGCTGTACCTCGGACGAGGACCGGATCTTGTTCGATGGCCAGTACTACAGCGCGAAACTGCGCAAGGTCGATCGGCAGCTTGATGTGTTCACGGTGACCGTGAAGCCGGTATCGAAGTCGCTCGCGGGCGCGCTTCAGGCTGGCACCTATGAGGCGACGGCGTATTGCGTGAACAGTTTCGGCAACTCCGACATCCTCTGGACCGCAGGGCCGGACGCCCCAGAGGATACGCTTTTGATCGAGGGTGACGTTTTGACGTTGCAGGGGCGCTGCCCCGACGCGAGATAGACCAAGACGGGCGGCGCGGGCCCATGCCGGATCCGCGCTGTTATTGCATGACAAAGGGACCCCGCCACATATGCAACCTGGGCCGCCACGGCCCCAACCGCATCTGAGGAGAGACGATATGCGCTACCTGATCCTGATCCTGAGCGTGTTTACCCTGTCAGCGGGCAGCATCGACACGAAAAAGTCACTTCGCGACGTAAAGTCCATCGACGACGCAGTGTTTCATATTGCCGCGGCCGATCAGATCCGCAAGATGTGTCCCGACATCTCCGCGCGGCTGTTCAAGGCTTTGAATTTCGCGCGAAAGACCAAGGCAAAGGCCGTCAAACTGGGGTATTCGGAGGCCGAGATTGACGCATACCTTGACTCGGATGCCGAAAAGGCGCGGATGAAGGCGCGCGGCGCGGCCTATTTCAAGGCCAATGGGGTTGTGACCGGGGAGCCGGAAAGCTATTGCGCCCTTGGGCGCAAAGAGATCGAAAAATCGAGCCGGATCGGTTCGTTACTGAGAGTGAAATGACATCATGAGCGACATTCGCAAGATCATCATCGACGGTAAGGAAGTGGAAGCGGACGGGGCGATGACCCTGATCCAGGCCTGTGAGCAGGCGGGCGTCGAAGTGCCCCGCTTTTGCTATCACGAGCGGCTGACCATCGCGGGCAACTGTCGGATGTGTCTTGTCGAAGTCGTTGGCGGCCCGCCAAAGCCCGCGGCAAGCTGTGCGATGCAGGTGCGCGATCTGCGCCCCGGCCCCGAAGGCCAGCCGCCGGTGGTCAAGACGAACTCGCCCATGGTCAAGAAGGCCCGCGAGGGCGTGATGGAATTCCTGCTGATCAACCACCCGCTGGACTGTCCGATTTGCGACCAGGGCGGCGAATGCGATCTGCAGGACCAGGCGATGGCCTATGGCGTCGATTTCTCGCGCTACCGCGAACCCAAACGCGCGACCGAGGATCTGGATCTGGGCCCGCTGGTCGAGACGCATATGACGCGCTGCATCTCGTGCACCCGCTGCGTGCGCTTTACGACCGAGGTCGCGGGCATCAACCAGATGGGCCAGACCGGCCGGGGCGAGGACGCCGAGATCACCGCCTATCTGGGCGAGACGCTGGACAGCAACCTGCAGGGCAACATCATCGACCTGTGCCCGGTGGGCGCACTGGTCAGCAAACCCTACGCCTTTACCGCGCGGCCCTGGGAGCTGACCAAGACTGAATCGATCGACGTGATGGACGCGCTGGGATCGAACATCCGTGTCGATACCAAGGGGCGCGAAGTCATGCGCTTCTTGCCGCGCAACCATGATGGCGTGAATGAGGAATGGATTTCAGACAAGACGCGTTTTGTCTGGGACGGGCTGCGCAAGCAGCGTCTGGACACGCCCTATATCCGCGAGAACGGCAAGCTGCGGCGCGCGGAATGGCCCGAGGCGCTGGCCGCCGCGGCGGCGGCGATGAAGGGCAAGACGCTGGGTGGGCTGGTCGGCGACCTTGCCCCGGTCGAGGCGGCGTTCGCGCTCAAGCAGCTGATCGAGGGGCAGGGCGGCGTGGTCGAGTGCCGCACCGATGGCGCCAAGCTGCCGCGCACGAACCGCGCGGGCTATGTCGGGACTGCGGCAATCGAGGATCTGGACACCGCCGAGGCGATCATGCTGATTGGCACGAACCCGGCGGTCGAGGCACCGGTGCTGAACGCGCGCATTCGCAAGGCATGGACGCGTGGTGCCAATGTCGGGCTGATCGGGCCGAAGGTCGATCTGACATATGAATACGCGCATCTGGGCGATGGGCCCGACGTGCTGCAGGATCTGCTCAAGCGTGATCACGCGGACGTGGCCGACAAGCCGTCGGTGGTCGTTGTCGGTATGGGCGCCCTGGCGCGGGCCGACGGGGCCGAGGTGCTGGGTGCCGCGATGAAGTTCGCGCAGGCCACGCAGTCGCGGTTCATGGTGCTGCACACGGCGGCGGGCCGGGTTGGCGCGCTGGACATCGGCGCCACGGCCGAAAACGGCGTTGCCGATGTGCTGGATGCAGACGTGATTTTCAACATGGGCTCTGACGAGGGCGACATCCCCGCCGGGCCGTTCGTGATCTATCAGGGCAGCCATGGCGACCGGGGCGCACACCGGGCGGACATCATCCTGCCCGCCGCCGCCTATACCGAAGAGCCGGGCCTGTTCGTGAATACCGAAGGCCGCCCGCAGATCGCGCAACGCGCGGGTTTTGCACCGGGGCAGGCAAAGGAAAACTGGGCCATCCTGCGGGCGCTCAGCGCCGAATTGGGCAGCGCGCTGCCCTACGATTCGATCGCGGCACTGCGTCAGGCGCTGGTCAAGGCGCACCCGGCCCTGGGACGCGTCGACCAGCTGGCCGAGAACGAATGGGTGCCGGAGGCGGAGGGCGCGATGGCCGCGCAGCCGTTCAGCTATGCAATCAGTGACTTCTACCTCAGCAACCCGATCGCGCGTGCATCGAGCCTGATGGCGGAGCTGTCGGCCAATGCCCATGCGCGCCGCACGGAGGCCCTGGCGGCCGAGTGATGAAACTGAGCGCCATAGCACTGCTGGCGCTTGCGGGATGCGCGCAAGCCGTTCCCACCGCCGAAGACTTCATCCCCGACTACAAGGGGGTGGAGACCGTCCTGCTGGCGGGGGATTTGGTGCAATTCAACGTGGCCATGACCAAAGCGCGGACCTCTGGCAACGTGGCCGCCTATGCAGAATGTGCCGCAGCGCAGTATGCGTTGATCCGAGGCTATGGATTTGCGCGTCATGTCAGGACAAATGTCGCAATTGAGGGTGGCATTTGGCGGGCTGATGCTGTTTACACGATCTCGCCGAGCCTGCCAAAAGGCTTGAAGACTATTGATGCCGAAGTGGTAACGGACAATTGCCGCGAAAAGGGCATTCCGACGGTGTGAGGACTTATGGCTGACTTCTTTTTCGACACCACGCTAGGGGCGATCCTGTTGATCGTCGGCCAGATTTTCCTGGTCGTGATTCCTTTGCTGCTGGCACTGGCCTTCCTCATGTATGCGGATCGCAAGATCTGGGCGTCGGTGCAGTTGCGCCGGGGGCCGAACGTGGTTGGCGTCTACGGATTGCTGCAAAGCTTTGCGGATTTCGGCAAATACATCGTCAAGGAAATCGTCGTGCCAGCGGGGGCCGACCGGCCGGTGTTCTTCCTTGCGCCGATGGTCAGCCTTGTCATGGCGCTGGTGGCCTGGGCCGTGATCCCGTTCAATGACGGCTGGGTGCTGTCGGACATCAACGTGGCGATCCTGTTCGTCTTTGCCGTCTCCTCGCTCGAAGTCTATGGCGTGATCATGGGCGGCTGGGCGTCGAATTCCAAATACCCCTTCCTTGGTTCGCTGCGCTCAGCGGCACAGATGATTTCCTATGAGGTCAGCATCGGGCTGATCATCATCGGGGTGATCATCTCGACCGGGTCGATGAACTTCAGCGGCATCGTCCACGCGCAGGACAGCGCCTATGGATTGCTGAGCTGGTACTGGCTGCCGCACTTCCCGATGCTGATCCTGTTCTTCATCTCGGCGCTGGCCGAAACCAACCGCCCGCCCTTCGATCTGCCCGAGGCGGAGTCGGAGCTGGTCGCGGTCGTACTCATGTGCGCGCTGATTTCGCTGATGTTCTTCGGCGGATGGCTATCGCCGATCCCCGGCCTGCCGGACGGCATCTTCTGGATGGTGGCGAAGATGGGGCTGGTGTTCTTCTTCTTCTCGATGGTCAAGGCGATCACGCCGCGCTACCGCTATGACCAGCTGATGCGACTGGGTTGGAAAGTGTTCCTGCCGTTCTCGCTGTTCTGGGTGGTTTTCGTGGCCTTCGCGGCAAAATTCGGATGGTTCTGGGGTATTTACGCCCGCTGGACCGTAGGGGGCTGATGCAATGACAGACTATGCACGTCACGCGAAATACTTCCTGTTGCAGGATTTCTATCAGGCTTTCAAACTGGGCATCAAATACATGTTCAAGCCCAAGGCGACGCTGAACTACCCGCATGAAAAGGGTCCGTTGTCGCCTCGGTTCCGGGGCGAACACGCGTTGCGGCGCTATCCCAACGGCGAAGAACGCTGTATTGCCTGCAAGCTTTGCGAGGCGGTGTGCCCCGCGCAGGCGATTACCATCGATGCGGAGCCGCGCGATGACGGGTCACGCCGGACCACGCGCTATGACATCGACATGACCAAATGCATCTACTGCGGGTTCTGTCAGGAAGCCTGCCCGGTGGATGCGATCGTGGAGGGTCCGAACTTCGAGTTCTCGACCGAGACGCGCGAAGAGCTTTACTATGACAAGGCCAAGTTGCTCGAAAACGGCGACCGCTGGGAAGCCGAGATCGCGCGGAACCTGGAAATGGATGCACCGTACCGATGAACGACAAGAACCCCTGGGAAGAAATGATGAAGCAGGCGCAGGAAATGGCGAAGTCCTTTCCGGCGATGGATGCGTTTTCGCCGAAGGGTTTCGAAGCGATGATGGGGGTGTTGCCCAAGGACCTGATGGAGGCGTTCTTTGGCAATACGATCAACAAGGACGGGCTGGACGCAAAGACGCGGCTGCTGCTGACGCTGGCGGGGCTGACGATGCAGGGCGCGCAGAATGACATCGCGGTGCGCCAAACCGTGCGCCACGCGGTGGAAGCGGGCGCGCACAAGCAACAGATCATCGATACGATCGGCCAGATGGCCGCCTTTGCCGGAATTCCGGCGATGACGCGCGCGATGCAATTGGCGCAGGAAGTCCTGGACGACGACACGAAAGAGGGTGACGCATGAGCGTTTTCGCATTTTACCTGTTTGCAATCTGCGTGATCGCAGGCGGGCTGTTCACGGTGATCAGTCGCAATCCAGTGCACTCGGTGCTGTGGCTGATTCTGTCGTTCCTGTCGGCGGCGGGGCTGTTCGTTCTGCTGGGCGCCGAATTTGTCGCGATGTTGCTGATCATCGTCTACGTGGGCGCCGTTGCGGTGCTGTTTCTGTTTGTTGTGATGATGCTGGATGTTGATTTTGCCGAACTGAAGGCGGAGATGGCGAAATACCTGCCGCTTGGGCTGCTCATCGGTCTGGTGATCCTGATGCAATTCGTGATGGCCTTCGGTGTCTGGGAGGTTAACGCGGGTGCGGAAGGGTTGCGCGCGCAGGTGACCGACATGGACGTGGAAAACACGGCGGCGCTGGGGCTGATTCTGTATGATGACTATTTCCTGCTGTTCCAGCTGTCCGGGCTGATCCTTCTCGTGGCCATGATTGGCGCGATCGTCCTGACCCTGCGCCATCGTGGCGATGTGAAGCGGCAGGACGTCGTCGCCCAGATGATGCGCGATCCGGCCAAGGCGATGGAACTGCACGATGTAAAGCCCGGGCAGGGGCTGTGAAGAGTGAGCTTCCGCTTCTGATTGGAAGCGGAATTTTTGAAAAATTCCGGCCGTTTTCTATGAAAGAAAACGATCTTTGAAACAAGGGACAGCAATGAGACGCCACTGCTACGGATAACCCGATTGCACCACCCCCGTACGCAATCTTCGGCTTGGCGGCCAATGCTTCTTGTGAAATACGCGGCGCTGCATCGACTGCAGCACCTTTATACGAGGCCCTATCGGGGCAACCTGACTACCGCCCCTCCGGGGGCAACCTGACTACCGCCCCTCCGGGGCGAGAAACTGAGGGACGGCATGATCGGATTGGAACATTACCTGACGGTGGCGGCGACGCTGTTCGTCATTGGCATCTTTGGCCTCTTTCTCAACCGAAAGAATGTCATCATCCTGCTGATGAGCATCGAATTGATGCTGTTGGCAGTGAATATCAACTTCGTGGCCTTTTCCAGTTTCCTGGGCGACATGGTCGGTCAGGTCTATACGCTGTTTGTCCTCACGGTCGCGGCTGCGGAAGCCGCGATCGGTCTGGCCATTCTGGTCTGTTTCTTCCGGAACCGCGGTACGATCGCCGTGGAAGACGTTAACGTGATGAAGGGCTGAGGACATGGAAACCACACTCCTTTTTGCCCCGCTGGTGGGTGCTCTGATCTGCGGCTTCGGCTGGAAAATGCTCGGAGAGACGGTGGCATGCTGGATCTCGACGGGAATGCTGTTCCTGTCGGCGCTGCTAAGCTGGGTTGTTTTCCTGACGTTCGATGGCACCACTGAGACGGTGCAGATCCTGCGCTTCATCGAATCGGGCTCGCTCAGTACGGATTGGGCGATCCGTCTTGACCGCCTGACCGCGATAATGCTGATCGTGATCACCACGGTGTCGAGCCTCGTGCATCTCTATTCCTTTGGCTACATGGCCCATGACGAGCATTTCGGCGATGGCGTCAGCTACAAGCCGCGCTTCTTCGCCTACCTTTCGTTCTTCACCTTCGCGATGCTGATGCTGGTGACGTCGGACAATCTCGTGCAGATGTTCTTTGGCTGGGAAGGGGTCGGCGTGGCCTCGTATCTGCTGATCGGCTTCTACTACAAGAAGCCTTCTGCCAACGCGGCCGCGATCAAGGCGTTCGTGGTCAACCGTGTCGGTGACTTTGGCTTTGCGCTGGGGATTTTCGGGCTGTTTATGCTAACCGACAGCATCAACTTCGACGACATCTTTGCCGCGGCACCCGAACTTGCCGAGACGACGATCAGCTTCCTGTGGACCGAGTGGAATGCAGCCAATCTGCTGGCGTTCCTGCTGTTCATCGGCGCGATGGGCAAATCGGCGCAATTGCTGTTGCACACCTGGCTGCCGGACGCGATGGAAGGCCCGACACCCGTGTCGGCGCTGATCCACGCGGCAACCATGGTGACGGCGGGCGTGTTCCTGGTCTGCCGCATGTCGCCGCTGATGGAATTCGCACCCGAGGCG
Organism: Sulfitobacter sp.; assembly: GCA_041573235.1. GTDB lineage: Bacteria > Pseudomonadota > Alphaproteobacteria > Rhodobacterales > Rhodobacteraceae > Sulfitobacter. Next base: position 10,073 of record JBFFQZ010000007.1, read on the forward strand.
ATGATGTTCGTGACCTTTATCGGCGCGACGACGGCATTTTTTGCCGCGACCGTTGGGTTGGTTCAGACCGACATCAAGCGTGTGATCGCCTATTCGACCTGTAGCCAGCTGGGCTACATGTTCGTGGCTGCCGGGGTCGGCATGTATTCGGCCGCGATGTTCCACCTGCTGACGCATGCCTTCTTCAAGGCGATGCTGTTCCTGGGGGCCGGATCGGTGATCCACGCGATGCACCACGAGCAGGACATGACGAACTATGGCGGCCTGCGCAAGAAGATCCCCTATACCTTTGCGGCGATGATGATCGGCACGCTGGCGATCACCGGCGTCGGTATTCCGCTGACGCATATCGGCTTCGCGGGGTTCCTCAGCAAGGATGCAATCATCGAAAGCGCCTATGGCGGTGGGTCGATGTATGGTTTCTGGCTGCTGGTGATCGCGGCGGCGATGACGTCATTCTATTCGTGGCGGCTGATCTTCCTGACCTTCTTTGGCGAGGCGCGCGGTAACAAGCACACCCATGAGCACGCACATGAAAGCCCGATGGTCATGCTGATCCCGCTGGGTGTGCTTGCGATCGGTGCGGTGTTCTCTGGCATGATCTGGTACAAGAGCTTCTTCGGCTCCGCCGAATATGTTGGGAAATTCTACGGCATCCCCACGGCGGAACTGGCCGCGGGCGGCGATACCCATGTCGAGGGGGCCGAGGAAAGCCATGGCGAGGCCAAGGAGGCGGCAAATGGCGACGCGGACGACCACGGCGGCGGTCACCACGGTCCGGGCTTTGCCGGGGCTCCGGGCGAGGGCGCGCTGTATTTTGGCCCAGACAACACGGTGCTCGACGATGCGCACAGCGCCCCGAAGTGGGTCAAGGTCAGCCCCTTCATCGCGATGCTGTTGGGATTTGTCATGGCAATGTGGTTCTACATCTGGAACCCCACGCTGCCCGCGCGACTGGCAGAAAGCCAGCGGCCGCTGTACCTGTTCCTCAAGAACAAGTGGTACTTTGACGAACTCTATGACTTCGTCTTCGTGCGTCCCGCCAAGGCGATCGGCAGGTTCCTGTGGAAACGCGGTGACGGGAGCGTGATCGATGGCGGCCTCAACGGGCTGGCAATGGGGATCATTCCCTTCTTCACACGGCTCGCGGGCAAGGCGCAGTCGGGCTATATCTTTACCTATGCCTTCGCCATGGTGATCGGAATCGCGGTTCTGGTGACATGGATGACGATGACCGGAGGAGCGAACTGATGGAAAATAACCTGCTCTCCATCGTGACCTTCATGCCGGCCTTCGCGGCGCTGATCCTCGGGGTCTTCCTGCGCGGCGAGGATGCGGCGGCGCAACGCAATGCCAAGTGGCTCGCGCTGATCACGACGACGGTCACCTTCCTTGTGTCGATCTTTGTGTATCTTGAGTTTGACCCTTCAAACACCGGCTTTCAGATGGTGGACGAGGCGGATTGGCTGCTGGGCCTGAAATACCGGATGGGCGTCGACGGGATCTCGATCCTGTTCGTGCTGCTCACGACGTTCATGATGCCGCTGGTCATCGCGGCAAGCTGGGATGTGACGACGCGGGTCAAGGAATACATGATCGCCTTCCTGATCCTCGAGACGTTCATGATCGGTGTTTTCGTGTCGCTCGACCTGATCCTGTTCTATCTCTTCTTCGAGGCGAGCCTCATTCCGATGTTCCTGATCATCGGAATCTGGGGCGGGGCGAACCGGATCTACGCGAGCTTCAAGTTCTTCCTCTATACGTTCTTCGGCTCGGTGCTGATGCTGGTGGCGATGGTTGCGATGGCCGCGGATGCGGGTACGACCTGCATTGGCGGATGCGATGTCAGCCTCCTGACACATCAGTTCGGATCCGAAAGCTTCAGCCTGATGGGCTTCCAGGTCGTGGGTGGCATGCAGACGCTGATGTTCCTGGCGTTCTTTGCCAGCTTCGCGGTGAAGATGCCGATGTGGCCGGTGCACACCTGGCTGCCGGACGCGCACGTTCAGGCGCCGACGGCGGGGTCGGTCGTGCTGGCGGCGATCCTGTTGAAAATGGGCGGCTATGGCTTCCTGCGGTTCTCGCTGCCGATGTTCCCGATCGGATCAGAGGTCGTCGGCCCGTTGATCCTGTGGATGAGCGCGATCGCCATCGTCTATACATCGCTGGTGGCACTGGTGCAGGAAGACATGAAAAAGCTGATCGCCTATTCATCGGTCGCGCACATGGGCTTTGTCACGATGGGGATCTTTTCGTCGAACCAGCAGGGCCTGGACGGCGCGATTTTCCAGATGATCAGCCACGGGTTTATTTCGGGCGCGCTGTTCCTGTGCGTGGGCGTGATCTATGACCGGATGCACACGCGCGACATCGACGCTTATGGCGGTTTGGTGAACCGGATGCCGGTCTATGCGATGCTGTTCATGCTGTTCACCATGGCCAATGTGGGCCTGCCCGGCACATCGGGCTTCGTGGGCGAATTCCTGACGCTGATGGCGGTGTTCCAGGTCAACACCTGGGTGGCGGTTGTCGCGACGACGGGCGTTATCTTTTCCGCGGCCTATGCGCTTTGGCTGTACCGCCGGGTGGTCATGGGCGACCTGATCAAGGAAAGCCTGAAGGCCATCACCGACATGACCGCGCGCGAGAAGTGGATCTTTGCGCCGCTGGTGGCAATGACGCTGCTGCTGGGGGTTTATCCTGCGCTGGTGCTGGACATCATCGGACCATCGGTGGCGGCACTGGTGGATCATTACGACACGGCAGTGGATGCGGCAGGCGCCGTTGTTCAAACCGCTGAAGCCCACAATTGAGGCATAAGACATGAGTAACGACATCCTACAGATCCTGCCCGAGACGCTGCTTGCGGGGTTTGCCATCGCTGGATTGATGGTAGGCGCCTATTTCGGCAAGGACGCCATCGCGCGGCCGCTGTTGTGGGCCACGGCGGCGCTGATGGCAGTGCTGGCGGTGATGATCGGCACCGGGTCCGATACCACGACCGAGGCCTTTGGCGGCATGTTCATCAACGACGGTTTCGCCCGCTTCGCCAAGGTGACGGTCCTCGTCTCGGCCGCCGCGGTGCTGGCGATGTCCGAAGGCTATATGAAGACGCGGGGACTGCTGCGTTTCGAATACCCCGTTCTGGTGGCGCTTTCCGCGGTCGGCATGATGATGATGGTCTCCGCAGGCGATCTGATGGCGTTGTACATGGGGTTGGAACTGCAATCTCTGGCGCTTTATGTCGTCGCATCGCTGCGCCGTGACAGCATCAAATCGACCGAGGCGGGCCTGAAGTATTTCGTGCTGGGTGCGCTCAGCTCGGGCTTGCTGCTGTATGGCGCATCGCTGGTCTATGGCTATGCAGGCACAACGTTGTTTTCGGGCATCATTACGACCGCGCAGGCGGGCGAGACGTCACTGGGGCTGCTGTTCGGGATCGTGTTCCTGATCTCGGGGCTCGCGTTCAAGGTGTCGGCGGTGCCGTTCCACATGTGGACGCCTGACGTCTACGAGGGGTCGCCCACGCCGGTCACCGCCTTCTTCGCCACAGCGCCCAAGATGGCGGCGATGGCCCTGTTCGCGCGTGTGCTGCACGATGCCTTCGGCAATGCGGTCAGCGACTGGCAGCAGATTGTCGCGCTCTTGTCGGTGCTGTCGATGTTCCTGGGCGCCGTGGCGGCGATCGGGCAGACGAACATCAAGCGGCTGATGGCGTTCTCATCGATCGCGCATATGGGTTATGCGCTGATGGGGCTGGCCGCCGGCACGGCATTCGGCGTTCAGGCGCTGCTGGTCTACATGGCGATCTATGTCACCATGAACGTCGGTGTCTTTGCCTTCATTCTACTGATGGAGAAAGACGGGCAGCCGGTCGTCGATATCTCTTCGCTGAACATGTATTCCAAGACCCATCCGGGCCGTGCGCTGGCGCTTTTGGTGCTGATGTTCAGCCTTGCAGGTGTGCCGCCGTTCCTTGGCTTCTTCGGTAAGCTCTATGTGTTGCGCGCCGCCTATGAGGGCGGTCTGGCTTGGCTGGCCGTTGCCGGTGTCGTCGCGTCGGTGATCGGGGCATTCTACTACCTGCGGATCGTTTTCTACATGTATTTCGGCGAGGACCGGTCGGATGCGCTGGACCGCAACGGTGGCGGCATTCTGGGCGGGTTCCTGGTGGCGACCGCAGTGATCATGGTGGTCGGCATCGCGAATATGTTCGGGGTCGAGGGGGCTGCGGCCTCTGCGGCGGCGACGCTTGTTCAGTAACCGCAAGACCTGTGGCGCTTGGGCGTTTTCGGGCGGTGAAATGGCATGACCGAATGGCCGCAGGGTTATTCGCGGCATGTCCTGGACAGCGTCGACAGCACCCTGTCCGAGGCTGCGCGCATGGCCCCGACGCTCAGCGGTCCTGCGTGGATCGTCGCACAGGAACAGACCGCAGCGCGCGGCCGACGCGGGCGGGCGTGGTCCACACCGCGCGGTAATTTCGCCGGCACATTGATCATGAAACAGCCCGGCCCCCCGGCCGATTCAGCGCTGCGCAGCTTCGTGGCGAGCCTTGCGCTTCATGAGGCTTTCGTGGCGGTGACGGGGCGCGCCGATGCCTTTGCGCTGAAGTGGCCCAACGACGTGCTGTTGAATGGCGGCAAGGTCGCAGGCATCCTGCTTGAGACGCTGGGCTCGCATCTGGTCATCGGGATCGGGGTGAACCTCGTGCATGCGCCTGCCGCCGATCAGGTCGAGCAGGGGGCCCTGACGCCGGTATCCCTGAGCGGTGAGACAGGCGTGCGGATAACGCCCGAGGCATTCCTGGATACGCTGGCCCCTGCCTTTGCCCGATACGAGGACATGCTTCGAGTTTATGGATTCGGGCCGATCCGCGCGGCCTGGATGTCGCATGCGACCAGGGTCGGAGAGGTCCTGACCGCGCGCACCATGCGCACGGAGACGCAGGGCGTGTTCGAAGACGTGGACATGTCGGGCAATCTGATCCTCAACACAGCGAAAGGCCGCGTCGCGATCACGGCGGCCGACATCTATTTCTGAGTTGCGAAAAGGGGGGGCTTGCGATGCTTCTGGCCATTGACTGCGGCAATACAAATACCGTGTTTTCGATCTGGAACGGATCGGAGTTCATTGCGACCTGGCGGACAGCTACCGAATGGCAGCGCACGGCGGACCAGTACTATGTCTGGCTCAGCACGCTGATGAAGCTGCAGCAGATAGATGCAGAGATCACGGATGTCATCGTGTCTTCTACGGTGCCCAGGGTGGTGTTCAACCTGCGCGTCCTTGCGGACCGCTATTTCAACACACGGCCCATCGTGGTGGGTAAGCCGGGGTGCGAATTGCCGGTCGACGTGCGAGTGGACGAAGGAACGGCAGTAGGCCCGGACCGGTTGGTCAACACCGTCGCGGGCCATGACCTTTTTGGTGGTGACCTGATCGTGGTGGATTTCGGGACGGCTACGACCTTTGACGTGGTGGCGGCGGATGGTGCCTATGTGGGCGGGGTGATTGCGCCGGGGGTCAACCTGTCGCTGGAGGCGCTGCACAATGCAGCGGCGGCGCTGCCGCATGTGGATATTTCCAAGCCGCAGCGGGTGATCGGCACGAATACTGTGGCTTGTATGCAATCTGGCGTTTTTTGGGGTTATATCGGGCTCGTTCGTGAGATATGTGCGCGGATAAAGGCGGAGCGTGCGCGCGACATGTGCGTGATCTCCACCGGCGGGCTCGCGCCGCTGTTTCAGCAGGCTGAGGCGCTCTTTGATGAATATCAAGAAGATCTGACAATGCACGGTTTGACCGTGATACATAAATATAACAAGGAATTAGCTGAATAAAATGAGCAGCGAAAGATTGATCTACCTGCCCCTCGGTGGGGCGGGCGAAATTGGCATGAACGCATATGTCTATGGCTATGGCAAACCCGGCAAGGAGCGGCTGATCGTCGTTGACCTTGGCGTGGCCTTTCCGGACATGGACACATCCCCGGGCGTTGACCTGATTATTGCCGACATCGACTGGCTGGTGAAACGCCGCGACCGGATCGAGGCGGTGTTCGTCACCCATGCCCACGAAGACCACGTGGGCGGTGTCGCCCACACGTATGACCGCCTTCAGGCGCCGATCTATGCGCGCAAGTTCACGGCGAATATCGCACGGCGCAAGATGGCCGAATACGGTCATCCCGACGACGCGGTCCGTATCGTGGGACCGATGCCGCATCAGCAGGATGCAGGTCCGTTCAAGGTCGGCTTCCAGCCGATCTCACACTCGATCCCAGAAAGCTCGGCGCTGATCATCGATACGCCTGCCGGACGGATCGTACACTCGGGTGACTTCAAGGTGGATCTGACGCCAGGCGTCGGCGAACCGTTCGACCCCGCCGCCTTCGAAGAGATCGCCAAGGACGGCGTCAAGGCGCTGATCTGCGACAGTACCAATGTGTTCAGCCCGGAACCGGGCCGATCAGAGGCGACGCTGCCCGAAGCCATTACCGAACTGGTGCAAGGCGCGACCGGTATGGTGGTCGCGACGACATTCGCGTCCAATGTCGCACGGGTCAAGACGCTGGCCGTTGCGGGAAAGAAGGCAGGCCGTTCGATCGTCCTGTTGGGTCGCGCGATGAAGCGGATGGTCGAGGCATCGGTCGAAAGCGGCGTGCTGACCGATTTTCCGCCGACTGTCAGCCCCGAACAGGCGCGCGACATTCCACGTGAAAATCTGATGCTGCTTGTGACCGGGTCGCAGGGCGAACGCCGCGCTGCGTCGGCACAGCTGTCGCGGGGCAAGTATCTGGGCCTCGAGATGAAAGAGGGGGACATGTTCCTCTTTTCATCCAAGACGATCCCGGGCAACGAAAAGGGCGTCATCAGTATCATCAACCAGTTCTCGCAAATGGGCGTGGATGTGGTGGACGACAGCTCAAGCAAATATCACGTGTCCGGCCACGCCAACCGGCCCGACCTCGAGACGCTGCATGATCTGATCAAACCGCAGGTGCTGATCCCGATGCACGGCGAGCACCGTCACCTGCGCGAGCATGTGAAGATTGCCGAAGGCAAGGGCATCACGGGTGTTCTGGCTGTCAACGGCATGATGATCGACCTGTCCGGCAACGCGCCCAAGGTCGCTGAATATGTCGAGACGGGGCGCACCTATATTGACGGCTCAGTACAGGTTGGCGCGCTGGACGGCGTGGTCCGGGATCGGATCCGGATGGCGCTCAACGGGCATCTGACGGTGACCGTCCTGATGGACGAAGAGGATGAACCATTGGGCGATCCCTGGGTTGATTCCATGGGCCTGCCCGAGATGGGCATCAGCAAGGCGCCGCTGGTCGATGTGATCGAGCAGGATCTCAGCCAGTGGCTGGGCCGGGCAGGGGCCAAGACCCTGCGCGATGACAAGGCGCTGGATGACGGGTTGCGCAAGGTTGCCCGGCAGTCCGCCAATGATGAAATCGGCAAGAAGCCGGAAGTGACCGTGGTGGTCAGCCGACTGTCCTGAAAAACATGACAGGTTGAACAAAGAAGCCCCGCACGTGATGTGCGGGGCTTCTTGCGTTTCAACGGGCAAAAGCGCGAAGGTTTCGGGCTGGCCCTCAGGGCCAGCCTTTCACATCAGGTTTTGGGACGATCGGCAAAGCTAAGCTCGATGAAGCTCGGCGTGTGATCGCCCAGCCCCACGACCTTATTGCCGCCCCGGTCGTTGCGGTTGTCATTGTTGCCGCGTCCACCCCGGCCCCCACGGGATTTGCTTTCCTGCGGGGCGTCCTGCGCGGGGGCAGTTTCACGCGCTGGGGTTTCCTTGCGCGGAGCCTGCGACCTGGTGTCTTTGCGGGGCTTTGACGCCTTGGCGTCATGATCGGTCTCCGCTGGCGCGATGTCTTTCTGCGCCTTCGGTTCTGGCGTGGCCGCTCCGCTTTCCGTCGGCGTCGTGGTCTCTGCGGCGGGTTTGGGCGCCTCGTCGGATTTCCGGCTGCGCGTGCGGGTGCGTTTTGGCTTTGCGGAGGGGGTTTCGGCAGCCGCGTCAGCAGGTTTTTCCGTCGGCTCGGCAGGTTTGCCCGCCTCAAGCATATTTTCCATGCGCGGGATTTCATTTTGCACCAGGCGCTCGACATCAGCGAGGTTCTTTTCATCGCGTGGCACGCAGATCATGATTGCCTTGCCATCACGCCCGGCCCGGCCGGTGCGGCCGATGCGGTGCACATAGTCCTCGGCGTGGCTGGGTACGTCGAAGTTGAACACGTGGCTGACCGAAGGTACGTCCAGCCCGCGGGCGGCCACATCCGAGGCCACGAGGAACCGCAGCGTGCCTGCGCGGAAGCCGTCCAGGGTCCTTGTGCGCTGGCTTTGGTCCAGATCGCCGTGGATCGGAGCGGCGTCGTATTTGTATTTCTTCAGCGATTTGGCAACGGCATCCACGTCTGTCTTGCGGTTGCAGAAGATGATCGCGTTCGTACAGGCATCGCCCTCGGCGTCGATGAGCGCCCGCAGCAGCTTGCGCTTCTCGGTTGCTTCGCGGTCCTTGCGCGATGCCTTGAACATCACCACGCCCTGGGTGATGTTTTCGCCCGTGGTGGCCTGGCGGGCCACTTCGACCCGCGCGGGGTTGCTCAGGAAGGTGTTGGTGATCCGCTCGATCTCGGGGGCCATGGTGGCCGAAAAGAACAGCGTCTGGCGGGTGAAAGGGGTCAGGCCGAAGATGCGTTCGATGTCAGGGATGAACCCCATGTCAAGCATCCGGTCCGCTTCATCCACGACCATGACTTTCACGTCCGACAGGATCAGCTTGCCGCGTTCGAAATGGTCCAGCAGACGGCCGGGCGTCGCTATCAGAACATCGACGCCCTTGTCGATCAGCGTGTCCTGTTCCTTGAACGACACGCCGCCGATCAGCAGCGCCTTGGTCAGCTTGAGGTGCTTGGTATAGGTGTCGAAATTCTCGGCCACCTGCGCTGCGAGCTCGCGGGTCGGGCACAGCACAAGACTGCGTGGCATCCGGGCGCGGGCACGGCCCCGCGCGAGCATGGTGATCATCGGCAGCACGAAGCTGGCGGTCTTTCCGGTCCCGGTTTGGGCGATGCCCAGCACGTCACGCCCTTCGAGCGCGGGAGGAATGGCCCCTGCCTGAATCGGGGTCGGCGTTTCATAGCCAGCTTCGATGATGGCTTTGAGCACCTTGGGGTTCAGGTTCAGATCAGAAAATTTAGTCATGTGTATCCGTATGTTGCGGACACTTGTTCGGCCCGCGGCAGCATCCATGTCGGCCCGCATGGCCCAAGTGGCGGCATTTGCCGCGACATCTGTGGAATGCGCATAGCAAGTTGCGCGATTGTCGTCAAATATTTGCGATATCTGGGAAATGTTTCGCGCGCCATGTGTCAAATGGGAATGTCTCGACAGAAAGCAAGCCTTGCGCCGCCAGACGCCTGCGCAGATCCGGGCTGTCGCTACAGACCTCGTCGAAAAAGCGGCGCAGCCCGGCCTGTCCGCTGTCTTCTTCGATGAGGCTGAACAGCTCGTGCATGGTGATGCCGCCGCGGTCACGGGGTCGGGCCGGGCCCAGCCCCTCACGGTAGGAGCCGTGGGCCAGACGGTAGGTGTAATGCGCCTGCCAGCTGTCCCAGTCGAGGGCATGGAAATGGGCCAGGTCGATCTGGTCAAGGTCGGCGGGACCCGGATTCATCCTGTCGTCGAGAAAGGCATTGTGGATGCGGAATTTCAGCCCCTTGATGCCGGTGCGCACGAAAATCTTGCCCGCAATATGGCTCAGAAATCCACCTTTGAGGTGTTGGCCGAATTCAGGATAGAGCGCGGCGACTGTTTCCTCGCGATCGGGCCCGGCGGGGATGAAGCGCTTGAAGGCCGCGCCAGTCTGCGGGTCGCCGCCTGCAAGGATCTCCATCGGGCGAACGCGGGCGGTCTGGACGGTGACGGGCAGTGCTGCGAGCTGGTCCGCGACGGGGATCCTGGGCACGAGGAATTCATCGACATCCAGATGCATGAGCCAGCCGATATCCGTGGCATTCCTGTAGGCATGGGTGGCATTGAACGTCTGGCGCGCCTGATGCGTCTCCGGGCGTTTGCCGTTGCGGCGTTTCCAATAGCCGTCGTCACAGCGTTTCACGCGGCATTTGGGGTGGTCGCGCAGCGCGGTTTGCGCCGGCGGACAGGGTGCGTCCAGATAGATGTGCACGCGGTGCGCGCCAAGCTCCAGGTGGTAAGCGACAAAGCGCAGGATCGTCGGTGCATCGGATTTGACCGTTGCGACGACGCCCCAGCGCATGTCAGACCATCATCTCTTTGGTCGCGGTCAGCTTGATTTCGGGATGGTCGCGATCGACCCGGTCGATGTCCCATTGCAGGCGGGTCAGATAGACGATGTCGCCATCATTGTCATGGGCGATGTGTTGCTTGTTGATGTCCGCGAATTTCTCGATGGCCTGTTTGGGGCCGCTGATCCAGCGGGCGGAGGTGAACTGTGACGGTTCGAACCGCACCGGCAGCCCATATTCGAGCTCGATCCGGGAGGCGAGCACCTCGAATTGTAGCTGCCCCACGACGCCGACGATGAAACCGGAACCGATGGAGGGCTTGAACACCTTTGCGGCGCCTTCCTCTGCGAATTGCATCAGCGCTTTTTCCAGGTGTTTCGCCTTGAGCGGGTCGCCCGCGCGCACGCCCTGCAGCAACTCGGGTGCGAAGGAGGGGATCCCGGTCACGCGCAGCGCCTCGCCCTCGGTCAGGGTGTCACCGATGCGCAGCTGACCGTGGTTGGGGATACCGATGATGTCGCCGGCCCAGGCCTCCTCGGCCAGTTCGCGGTCAGAGGCTAGGAACATCACGGGGTTGGTGATGCTCATCGGTTTCTTGGACCGCACGTGGGTCAGTTTCATGCCGCGCTGAAAGTGCCCGGAGGCAAGGCGCACAAAGGCCACGCGGTCGCGGTGCTTGGGGTCCATGTTGGCCTGCACCTTGAAGACAAAGCCCGCGACCTTGGTTTCCTCGGGCAGGATCTGGCGTGGCTCGGCGGACTGGATCTGCGGCTCGGGTCCGTAGGTGGCGATGCCGTCCATCAGTTCCTTGACGCCGAAGGAGTTGATGGCCGAGCCGAACCAGATCGGTGTCAGCGAGCCTTCGGCCATCAGCGCGCGGTCCAGCGGCGGCATCAGTTCGCGCACCATCTCCAGATCTTCGCGCAGTTTTTCCAGCAGATCGGCTGGCACATGTTCGGCCAGTTTCGGGTCATCCAGCCCTTCGATCTTGATGCTTTCGGCGACCTTGTTGCGGTCGGCGCGGTCCATCAGCTCCAGCCGGTCGCGCAGGATGTCGTAGCAGCCCAGGAAATCGCGTCCCACGCCAATGGGCCAGCTTGCCGGGGTCACGTCGATGGCAAGGTTTTCCTGGATTTCGTCGATGATCTCGAAAACGTCGCGGCTTTCGCGGTCCATCTTGTTGCAGAACGTCAGGATCGGCAGGTCGCGCATCCGGCAGACTTCGAACAGTTTCTGCGTCTGGCTTTCCACGCCCTTGGCGCCGTCGATGACCATGACGGCGGCGTCAACCGCCGTGAGCGTGCGGTAGGTGTCTTCGGAGAAGTCAGAGTGGCCGGGCGTATCGACCAGATTGAAGCGGTAGTTCCTGTCCTTGCCCTGGAAATCAAAAGACATGGCAGAGGCGGAAACGGAAATGCCGCGGTCTTTTTCCATGGCCATGAAGTCCGAGCGGGTGCGGCGCGCCTCGCCCTTTGCGCGGACCTGCCCGGCCATCTGGATCGCGCCGCCGAACAGAAGGAACTTTTCGGTCAGCGTGGTCTTGCCGGCGTCGGGGTGACTGATGATGGCGAAGGTCCGGCGGCGGGCGATCTCTGGTGCGAGATCGGGGCGATTGTTTTTGCTGTCCAACATGTTACCGGGCGTTCCTGATGGTCTGATCGGCCTGCTTCAGGCCACGGGAGTAAGGTGTCACATCTTGTGCACCTTTCGTACACATATCCTACATACCGCCGGTTACAAGGGGACGGGCGGTGGGATGCGATCCCACCTTACCTGCTCGAGGCTTTCTTCAGCAGGTCGGCGGCATCAGGCCGTCTGAGCAGCCCTTCGTTCACGTCGAGGCCTGCGTGCGGCAGGTCGGTGTGGCCCGGGATCACGGCGCCCATGGCGTCAGACAGATCCTGTGGCAGCACCGGGCGGGTGCGGCTGTCGATCAGCATGCTCTCGGCCGCGATACCTTCCGCATAGATGATCTGATGGCTGTCGAACAGAAGCTGGTAGTAGTCGACGAAGCCACCTTCCTGCACAGTGACGGAGGTGCCGTTGACCAGATGCCGCGCCTTGACCAGCAGTTCGGCACGGCCCGCCCCCAACTGGTCGCTGCGCTGGTAGATGAACAGGCGGTGATCGGGGCTGACCAGCAGATCGTTCGCGTTGTTCAGCGTCCCGGCGGCGATTCGGATCGGGGCGAAGTCGCCCACCGCGCGTGTCGTGCTGGTGCCGATCCAGCGCAGGGTCTGCACGCCGTCGTCACGGGTCAGGACACGGTCACCGACCGACAGGTCTTCGACGGGACGCTGTGCGCCCGAGGCCATGGTAATCTGCGTGCCCGCTGTAAAGCTGACGCAGGCCACCTGCGCGAAGGTCCTGTGCGCCGCATCACGGTCGATGCCCACCAGCCTGTATTCGACGCGGCTCGACAGTGCGGCGAAGGGCAGCAGGTAGATCTGCGCCACGTCACTGTTGGCGTCCACTTCAACCAGCAGCAGCGCGTCGGAGGTGCTACCGTCCGGCGACATGAACGTCAGCGCGCTGTCGAGATGCACTGTCGCGTCGGGCGTACCGATGCTGGTATCGCAACCGATACCAAAGCGTGCATCGCCGCGCGCAACGAGCGACAGGCGCGCGGGTTCGGCTCCCTGTGCGATTTCATACACATCGTCGAGGATCAGTTCGTTCGCGAACGAAATCAGGTCACCGGTGTTCGCACCGTCGGTGGCGCGGACCTGCTGTGCGACATAAACCGGAACGCTTTGCGATGATGGGGTGCCTTTGGACATGAAAGCCTCTGGGAGGGGGAACATTTTTGCAAGGGTCTAGAGTAGGATTGTGGCACGCGGTGGTCAATCAAGGGATGTTTTGCTGGCGTCCGGTGCTGTCGTGGTGTTACCTCTGCTCCAGACAACAAAAGGAGAATGACATGGATCTGGGGATCAAGGGGAAAAAGGCGCTGGTCTGTGCCTCGTCCAAGGGGCTGGGCCTTGGCTGTGCCGAGGCGCTGGCCGCGGCGGGCGTGGATCTGGTGATGAATGCCCGCGGGGCCGAAGCGCTTGAAGCAAGCGCCGAGCGGTTGCGGTCGACCTACGGCGTGGACGTGGTGACTGTTGCCGCGGATGTGGCGAC
>JBFFQZ010000008.1:0-22629 GCA_041573235.1 Sulfitobacter sp.
AATGTCACGATCATCGAGGCGTGTTGAGCGCGGGTGAGCGCCACGCCTTGTCGCGTGAAAAACCGGCATCGGGCACTGCCCCATCCCTTCGCTGACGAAATGTCGACACAGCAGAACCGGGCCCTGTCCGAAGCATGTGCCGTGATTGGCTCTTGTGTTTTGCGCCAGAAAAACGGAGTTTCCGTTTTCCGGGAACCAATGCAGATGCGAAGCTTTCATGATCGATATTCTTGACGGGCTGAAGGCTGCGTTCTGGCTGGTCGTCTCGTTGGACGCGGAGCTGTTGGAAATCAGCCTGCGATCGCTTCAGGTGAGCCTTACCGCGCTGCTGATCGCCTCGTGCATTGCGATCCCGCTGGGGACCTACCTTGTTGTGCAGCGCTTTCGGTATCGCCGGTTCGTGATCTCTCTGATCAACGCCCTGATGGGGCTGCCGCCCGTCGTTGTGGGGCTGATCGTCTATATCCTCTTGTCGCGATCCGGGCCCTTCGGGGTGCTTGACCTACTGTTCACCCCCACCGCGATGATCATTGCGCAGGTCATCATCATCACGCCCGTCATCGCATCGATCGCACATCAAAGCATGCGCGAACTCTGGGCCGAGTACCACGATCTGCTGATATCGCTGAACGCCTCGAAGCGGCAGCGGATCCTGACGCTGATCCGGGACGGACGGCGCAACCTGTTGACCGCGGCGCTGGCCGGTTTCGGGCGCGCCATCGGCGAGGTCGGCGCGATCATGATCGTCGGCGGCAATATCGAGCATGTGACGCGGGTGCTGACCACGGCGATCGCGCTCGAGACGGGCAAGGGCGAACTGGCGCTGGCGCTTGGCCTTGGATTTGTCCTGATCGGCATCGCGATCCTGGTGAACCTGACGATCCACACCCTGTCGCAGACCGAACGGGGGGGCCGCTGGTGACCGCCATGTTCCCTCTCTCGCTCAGCAAGGTGCTGGTCAGGCGCCGGGGCCGGGTCGTGATCGGCCCGACCGATCTGGTGCTGCAACCGCAGGGCCCGACGATCATCGTCGGACCCAACGGGTCGGGCAAGACGACATTGTTGCGGGTGATGCACGGGATCGAGCGGATCAGCGAGGGCTCCGTGACCTGGCGCGAGGACGATCCCGCGCGGCACGCCTTTGTCTTTCAGTCACCGATCGTGATGCGCCGTTCCGTGGCTGAAAACCTTGCCTATCCGTTGCGTCTGATCGGGACGCCAAAGGCGGCGATACGCGACGCGGTAACCCATTGGCTGGACCGGATCGGGCTGACCGACGTCCGGCAGAACCCGGCCATGCGGCTGTCGGGCGGCGAGCGGCAAAAGCTTGCAATCGCGCGTGCGCTGATCCGCAAGCCGCAGGTTCTGTTTCTGGACGAACCCTGCGCCAACCTGGACGGTCACGCCACGCGCGAAATCGAAGCGTTACTGAAAGAGACGACCGCCAGCGGCACCCGGCTCGTGATGGCCACTCACGACATGGGCCAGGCCCGGAGGCTGGCGCGCGACCTGGTGTTCATGCTGGACGGCAAGGTCCATGAGACAGGCGTCGCGCAGGAGATCTTTGCGCGCCCCGCAACCCAAGAGCTCAGCGCATTCCTGAGAGGAGATATCGTGACATGATCCGGAGATTTCTGGCAATCCTGATGCTGCTCTGCGCGCAGCCCGGCAATGCGGACGTGATGCGCATGGCCGTGACGACATCATTCGACAGCTCGGCCCTGGCGGGCGTGTTGCTGCCCGCGATCAGGGAGGATCTTGATCTGGATGTGCACCTGCTGGTCGTCGGGACCGGTCAGGCCCTGCGATTGGGTGCAGCGGGCGATGTCGATGCCGTGCTGGTCCATTCCCGCGCGGCCGAGGAGGCATTTGTCGCCGATGGGCACGGCACCCACCGCCGACAGATCATGTACAATGATTTCGTGCTGATCGGCCCCGCGGGCGACCCCGCAGATATCGCCGCCGCGCTCAGTGCCGCGGATGCGTTGCGCCGCGTGGCCGTTGCCAAGGCGCCGTTCGTCAGCCGGGGCGACGACAGTGGTACCCACAAGGCTGAGCTGAAGATCTGGGGCGCGACCGGACTTGATCACCGAGCGCTTGGCAGCTGGTATCGTCCGGTGGGCGCAGGCATGGGCGCCGCGCTGAATACGGCCGCTGCAATGGGGGCCTATGTGTTCGCCGACCGGGCCAGTTGGCTGAAGTTTGGAAACAAGGATGGCCTGGCGCTGCTGTATTCCGGCGATCCGGTGTTGTTCAACCAATACGCCTATCTGCCCGTGAATCCGGCCAAGAACGACCGGATCCGCAATGACCTTGCGATGAGGCTGGAAGACTGGCTGTCCAGTCCGCGCGCCGCAGAGCTGATCAACGGCTACACCATCGACGGGCAGACCCTGTTCACCTTCAACGCCGAGCCGCGCTAGTCAGTGGTGATGCGGTTCGTCGTCCAGCCCGCCGTGAACCGCGAATTGGGTCAGCTCGGCTTCCTGCGCTTCGATGACGCGGTAGAGCTCCTTCACCCCCGCGCCGGTCAGTTCGCGGGCCACCGTGAGTAGGGTGTTGGGTGCATGATCCGCGCATAGCTCGGCCATCTGGGCGATTTCCTCGTCGGCCACGCCGCGTGCGGCCTCGACCGATGGCGCGCCGTAGATCTCGACGAAATGCCGGGCCAGCAGGCCAGCGATCGCACCGCGCTCCTGTGGTTCGATCTGGGTGACGGCGACAAAGCTGACCCTGCCGAAGGTTTCGCATCCCATCCAGCCGTTGGAAAACGCCTGCCGGGCCTTGCCGACCAGATCGGCCTCGCCCCAGTTGGAGAATTCGAAGCCGCCCGAAATGCACCATTCGCCGGTGCGGGCCGGATTGTGGAACACGCGGGAATCGCTGTCGTCGAAATGGATGGCGCGGGCGAGCTTCATGTGGGCCTCGTCAGGTTGATGGTCAGCGGCATAAGATGCGTTTTCTCACCGACCTTCAACAGGATCCCGAGGTTTTCATCAAGGCCGGTGAAAACGCCCGTCTGTCCTGCAACGGTAATCTCGCCGTCAAGCCCATGGGCAAGGCCGGACCATTCGCGGTGCAGCTGCGCTGTGCCACTGTCGGCCCAGCCGTTGATGCCGACCAGCGTATGACGCACCCAGGCCTCGAGCAGGTCAACGGCATGCACATCGGCACAGCCCTCGGCATAGAGCGCGGTGTCATCAGGGGTCAGGCCGGTGTCGTCACTGGCAGGCCAGAGCGCCAGGTCAAGGCCGACAACCAGCCAGTCCGGCTCGTGCTCGGGCGTGTCGTCGGAAGCGGCCATGCGCAGGGTGCCGCACTTTCCACCATTGACATACAGCCCCCCGTCCCAGCCCAGATGCACGCCGACCTCCGGAGGCGCCAGCGTGCCAAGGGCATTCTGGAAGCCGACGCCGCAGATGGGCAGCATCACCGCCGCTGCGGACAAGGGCACGTCAGGCGCAAAGACGATCGCCGCGCGCAATACATCGGGCGCCGGGTCATAGACGACCAGCCCCGCGTCACATCCGGCATCAGCCCGCGCGCAGGCCAGCGCGAAGGGGTCGCCGCCCTTCGCATTCTGCCCTGTAAAGAGCGGCGGAAACTGCGGCGTGGTCATGCGTGGCCCTTGGCGATCAGGTCGCGGGCCACGTCGCGGAACGCCTTGGCCTGGCTGCTGTCGGGCTTGGACACCACGATCGGCGCGCCACCATCGGCCGCGAGCCTGATGTCCAGATGCAACGGAATCTCCGCCAACAGCGGAACACCCAGTTTTTCGGCCTCTCTCGCAACACCGCCATGGCCAAAGACATGCTCTTCGTGCCCGCAGGCCGAGCAGATGTGGGTGGACATGTTTTCGATCATCCCGATCAGCGGCGTGCCCAGCTGGTTGAACATGTCGATACCTTTGCGGGCATCCAGCAGTGCGATGTCCTGCGGCGTCGAGACGATGATAGCGCCATTCAGCTGCGCCTTTTGGGCAAGCGTCATCTGCACATCGCCGGTGCCTGGTGGCAAATCGACGATCAGCACATCAAGAGCGCCCCATTGAACCTGCGTCAACATCTGCTGCAGCGCGCCCATCAGCATCGGTCCGCGCCAGACGACAGCCTGATCGTCGTTGGCCATCAGCCCGAGTGACATCATAGTTACGCCAAAATTGCGCATGGGCAGGATCGTCTTGCCATCGGGCGACGAGGGGCGGCCCGATACGCCCAGCATGCGCGGCTGGCTTGGCCCGTAGACATCCGCATCAAGCAGACCGACGCGCCGCCCTTCCGCCGCCAGCGCACAGGCGAGATTTGAGGCGACGGTGGATTTTCCCACCCCGCCCTTGCCCGACGCGACGGCGATGATGCGGTCCACACCGGGTATCTTTTCAGGTCCTGCCGGTGCGGCCCCGCGTTGTGGTTTCAAATCCGGCGGCGGCGCTTTCGTGCTGTGTGCCGTCATCACGACCGACAGCGCGGCGACGCCCTCAAGCGCCTTGATCTGCACCTCGGCTGCGTCCTTGAGCGCGGTGTAGGCCTCGACATGGGTGCCGCTGACCTCCATCACGAAGCGCACGTTTCCTTCATCGACGGTCAGTGCTTTTACGATGCCCGCTTCGACGATCGACGTGCCGCTGATCGGGTCGGAGATGTCCTTGAGAACGGACAGGATGGCGTCTCTGGTGATGGTCACGTCAGCTCTGCCCCTCGATTTTTCCGGTGACCACATGTTCAAGGTCCAGCCCCTCGATCGTCAGCACCATCTTCGCCTCGAAACTGCGCCCGCTTGTGTCACCGGCCTTGCGCAGGGCCTCTTCGATCGCCTGCTGCGAGGTCACGCCGACCTGTTTCAGGAACTTGCGCATGGACATGTTGAATTCGTCACTCATATTTGGTTCTCCATTGTGCTTGACCGCTTTGCGCAGCGCCACCTAGGCTGGCTGCATCCAAAACGGGACTGTTGATGTGAAATTCCTGGTGCTCCTGATCTGTCTGATCCTGCCCTTTTCGGCGCAGGCCCAGGACCGGAGCTTTACGTTGTCCGCACCGCTCGAGATTGTCGAGTCCGGGTTCCTGAAACATTTGCTGCCGCGCTTTTCGCTCAAGCATGGCGTTCGGATCACCCTGGTGGACAAGGGCGGCGATGTCGCCATCGGGGCGCAGGGCGTGCCGGTTTTCGCGGGGCTGGGCAGCGTCTGGCACCTGACGCCAAGCGACGCTGCGGGGCCCGCGCTGTTCACCGACTGGCTGCTCTCGGACATCGGCAGGCGCACGATCAAGGGTTTCAAGCGCGACGGTGCTCCGCTGTTCAGCACCGATATCGCCGTTGCAGTCGTGGCGCCCGAGATCAGCTTTGACGGTGATCCGGTCCTCGGCGAGGAGGTGTCGCTGCACCATTGCGGGCGGTGCCACGTGATCAACGAAACGAACCGGATGAAGGGCATGGGCCAGACGCCTTCGTTTGCGCTGATGCGCACCTTCGAGGATTGGGAGAACCGGTTTGCCACCTTCTACGTGCTCAACCCGCATCCCAGCTTCAGCCAGGTCGAAGACATCACGCCGCCATTCAGGGCCAATCTGCCGCCCGCCATCGTACCGCTCGAGATCACGCAGGACGAGTTGGAGGCGATTGTTGCCTATGTGGCGACGATCACCCCCGCCGATCTGGGCGCACCGCTGCAAAATCAGTGATCCTTGCGCTTGGACAGGTAGTCGTCGGTCGTGCGCGGCCGGGGGCGCTCGGCTGAGGCGAACGGATTGTTCTGCGAATGGTACTGGGCGTTGATCCGGCAGGTGTCGCACATCTGGATCATCCGCGCGGCGGCGGGGTTTGCGAACATGGAGTGATTGCCCGCAAGCTTTTCCATGATCTTTTCAACCGTCGATTTGACGCCGAACAGATTGCCGCATTCGACACAGGCGAAAGGCTCCTCTTCGTTCAGGACGGTCTGGGACAGGGCCGCATCTGTCAGATCCAGCCGCGGCTCGAGCGTGATCGCATTTTCCGGGCAGATGTTGGCGCACAGGCCGCATTGCAGACAGGCGTCTTCCTGGAACCTCAGCTGCGGCATGTCCTCGTTGTCGGCCAGCGCGCCGGACGGGCACAGCGATACGCACGACAGGCACAGCGTGCAGGCGTCGGTATCCACCAATACGGCACCGTACGGAGCGTGGGCGGGCAATGACACCCGGCCCGCGTCCGGATTGAGCGCTTTTGCCGACAGGCGCGCAACCTGTCGGCGCGTCCCCTGTGGCAGGATCGGGTTTGGGATTGCGGGCAGGGGGGCCTGCGCGAACAGATGCTCCGACAACGCGTCAGGGTCGGCAAAGTCGAGCAGAGTGATCGTTCCATGAGAGATCGCGCAGGCCAATTCCGCTTGCGGATCCAGCGCGTCGCGCTCAGTCTTTGGCCCGAGCAGGACGTCAACGCGACCGAAACCGCAGGCCAGCGCGGCCAGCATTTCGGCATGGCCGAACCCGGACAGTGCATCAATCTCCATGGGGATCACATGCGCGGGCAGGCCACGCCCGTGACGCGCGGAAAGCCGGATCATCTCGGCGCCATGATCGTCGTGAACCAGCAGGGCGGCGTCCGTGCCGCCCGCCCCGATATAGCTGCGGGCCAAGGTGTTGATGCGGCGAAATACATGATCGACGGGCGGCGCGTCATAGGTGATGGCGCCCGAGGGGCAAACGGCCGAACAGGCACCGCAACCCGCGCAGATCAGCGGGTCGATGCTGACATGCTCGCCCGCGGAAACGATGGCACCGGTCGGACAGACATTCAAGCAATTCGAACAGGCGGGCTGTTCGGCGCGGGAATGGGCGCAAATGCTCGGCTCCATCCGCACGTACAGCGGTTTTTCAAAGGTGCCTTCAAGCTGGCTTGCCGCGAACAGCGCATCTGCAACGGCGAGCGGGTTCCGGGGATCGGCACGGAGGTAGCCATCGCGTTTTTCCGGAGCCGGAAACAGCGCCGTGCCGCCGGTCAGATCGAGGATGATGTCGCAGTGGGACACTGCCCCGTCACGCGGCGCGGTCAGCGTCGGGGTGCCGCGCCCGCCAAACACGCTTTGCTGGAATGCGTTGATGCGCACTTCGAATTGTCCAAGGGTGCCGCTTGCCTTGTGCAATGTGCCGACGACGGTATCGTAGGCGCCTGTGGGGTCATGCTGTGCGCCCGGGGCCAACAGCACCGTCACCGACAGGACATCCGACAGTTTTTCGGCAGCCGTACAGGCCACATCGGCGGGCCCGAGGATCAGGCAGATCCCTTCGCTGCCGATATCGACCGATTTGGCCAGCGGGGCGCTGAGCGCGGCATCGGCCAGAAGGGCCGCCATCTTTGGCGAGGTATCAGCGGGATCGTCAGTCCATCCGGCACGATCGCGGATATCTGCAAAAGCCGGTTCCGGCGCTTCCATTTCCTCGGCCAGAGCGGCGAATCGATGTGCCTCCTGTTGGCAGGCGATCATCACATCGCCCTGCGCCATTGCCTCGGTGACGATTGCGATCTGGTCGGTGCACAGGCTGGAATAGCAGGTCGTGCACGACATCCCCGTCGCCTTGTCCAGTGCCGCGGCATCGACTTTTTGGGAGCCAAGGCAGTCACATACCAACAGTGTTTTCGACATGGGGGCCCTCAATTTTTGTTCGCACCGGATTGCAAAGCAACTAGTCAGGAAATTCATCCACAGTAAACCCGCATTCCCATGCAACCGAAATTCTGCACGCTTACAGACGATGGCTGGACCGGATCATGAAAACATGGACAGGCTGCTTTTGCGCCCTCAAGCCCTGGTCGTTTCCGAAACGGTCATGGCACACGATTCCTTTACCGTTACAGAAAAAAGGGGTTTTAGTTTCAACCGTTATACGCCAAAGTAGAGGACTGACAGATGCGTAACATACGCTTAACGCCAGCCGACAGGGCCGTTCATTGAAGCATAAGTATCCAGATGCACAGCTGATTCCGCTCGGAGTTGTCGTCAGGCGGTCGCCTGGCGTGACACGTTGGGCGAAACACGCCTGGAAAGCGGTTGGCGTGCTGCCTGGTGCTGCTGATGCAGACTGGAAAGTGCTGCGCACGGATGGCGACATCACGGAATTCCACGCCGCAACGCTTCCCCTCACGCTGTATGTATCGGACGCCGAAGCGTATGCGCACGAGCTTGATGCACGCGAACCGTCGGTCTATGCGGTCTTGCGTCCCAGCGAGGCGAACGGCGATATTCCGTGGGCCGTCGCTCTGGTCACCGCGTCGCCCTATGAGGCGCAGGATTACTGCGACTCGGCCGAAGAACTGGTAGAGAAGATACCGATGCCCGATGGCTTGTGTGCCTGGGTCGCTGCTTTCGTTGAGCAGCACTATGAGGAGGAGGCCTTTGTGAAGCGCCGCCGAAACAAGACCCGTGTCGACCAGACCCAGGACGGGATCGGCGATCCGCGGATCCGTCAGGCCAGCGATGTCTACCGCGCGCCCCGGCGCAAAGAGGTGTTGAATTGACCGACGTACCATCATCCTGGTCGCGGCGCCGTGCCGCCGTTGCAGCGGAAGCTGCCGCCGAGGAGTTGGCCGAGCAGGAGGCTGTCGTCCGCTCCGAGCAAGCCGCCCTTGCCGAAAAGACGGACGAGGAAATCCTCGAAGAGCTTGGGCTGCCTGATCCCGAAAGCCTTGGGATGGGGGATGATTTCAAGGGTTTTCTGTCGAAAAAGGTGCCTCAACGCCTGCGGCAGCGCGCCTTGCGGCAGCTTTGGCGCAGCAACCCGGTGCTGGCCTGCGTGGATGGGCTCAATGATTATGACGACGATTATCTGGCGGCCGGCCTTGGGCAGGGCGCGATCAAGACGACGTATCAGGTCGGCAAGGGCATGTTGGCGCATCTCCTCGAAGTGGAACGGCTCAAGAATGCCGGGCCTGACGCGCCTGCGGTCGAAGATGCTGACGCAGAAGATGTCGTGATGGAAGATACCGCCGACACAGCCGAGGCGAAGGACGAGAGTTCGGTAACAGCGCCTCATGCTGCGTATACCTCTTCGCCGGATGCGCAGGCTGATGACGAAACCCGGCCGCACGCCCGAGCACGCATGCAATTCCAGTTCGAAGAGGGCACAGCATGACAGACGCCGCCGAGTTGATCGAGGTCGCACCCGAAGACAGGCTGCGCGCGGATCTGTACAACTATCTGGGCCTTATGCTCGTCGCCCCACCCGACCAGATCCTGCTTGAGCAATCCGCCGCGCTGACTGGTGATGATACGCCGCTGGGCGAGGCGATTAACGGGCTTGCTCGGGTCGCGAAAGTGTCCAGGCCCAAGGCCGTGCGCACCGAGTTCAACGCGCTGTTCATCGGCCTGGGCCGAGGCGAGCTGTTGCCCTTCGCCAGCTACTATCTCACCGGGTTCCTGAACGAGAAGCCGCTGGCAAATCTGCGTGCGACCATGGCCTCATTCGGGATGGAACGTGCCGCCGACGTGTTCGAGCCGGAAGACAATATCGCGTCGCTGATGGAGATGATGGCGGGGATGATCGTCGGGCGGTTCGGCCGCCCCACAAGCCTGTCTGAGCAGCGCGAGTTCTTCAATGCGCACATCGGCACGTGGGCTACACATTACTTCAACGATCTTCAGGCCGCCAAGTCATCGGTGCTTTATGCCTCCGTCGGCGCGGTCGGTGCAGCCTTCATGAAGATAGAACAAGAAGCGTTTCGACTGGCGGCAAGCTGACGAGCTTGCCCAAAACCGGTGGGGGTGCCCACCCAAAAAGAGAGAGGGGAGACATCCCATGAACGATACCGAAAAAGGCGCAAGCCGCCGCGATTTCCTAAAACTGGCTGGCACCGCTGCGCCCGCGGCGATTGCGGTCGCGGCAGGGTCCGCATCGCAGGCAGCAGCAGCGGAGCCTGCGGATCTGTCATCCGAGACGATGCAGGATACAGCCCACACGCGCGCCTATCTTGAAAGCACACGTTTCTAAACAGCCCATTGCGGATCAGCTGGCCCTTCCGTCGGGCCAAGATCCGGCTGAGAACAAGAATTCGTCCGGTAAGGCCGGATAAGGGAGGAAGAGAATGCTGAGGAAAAAGACGAACGGGTACACACGCCGCTCCGGTCGCGCGCCGATCACCGTGAACACGGGATCAAACGGCATCGACCGTCGCGGGTTCCTGCGGGGATCGGGCCTCGCCATCGGCGGTCTGGCGGCGATTGCCGCGACCGGCGGCACGGTCACGCAAGCCACGGCGCAAGGCGCCGCGACACGCGCGGTCGATACCATCAAATCGGTCTGCACGCACTGCTCCGTCGGCTGTACCGTCATTGCCGAAGTCGACAATGGCGTTTGGACCGGGCAGGAGCCCGGCTGGGACAGCCCGTTCAACCTTGGTGCGCATTGTGCGAAAGGCGCCGCGGTGCGCGAGCATGCGCATGGCGAACGCCGCCTTACGTATCCGATGAAGAAAGAGAACGGCGAATGGGTCCGCATCAGCTGGGAACAGGCGATCAACGAGATCGGCGACGGCATGATGAAAATCCGCGAGGAAAGCGGCCCGGATTCGGTCTATTGGCTGGGCTCTGCCAAGCATAACAACGAACAGGCGTATCTGTTCCGCAAGTTCGCGGCCTACTGGGGTACCAACAACGTCGACCACCAGGCGCGGATCTGCCACTCGACCACGGTTGCCGGTGTGGCCAACACATGGGGCTACGGCGCCATGACCAACAGCTACAACGACATCCACAACTCGCGCGCGATCTTCCTGATCGGCGGCAACCCCGCCGAAGCCCACCCGGTGTCGCTTCTGCACATGCTCAAGGCGAAAGAGCAGAACAACGCACCGCTCATCGTCTGCGACCCCCGCTTTACCCGCACGGCGGCCCATGCGGATGAATACGTCCGCTTCCGGCCCGGTTCGGACGTGGCGCTCGTCTGGGGCATCCTGTGGCACATCTTTGAAAACGGCTGGGAAGACAAGGAGTTCATCCGCACCCGTGTCTGGGGCATGGACGAGATCAAGATCGAAGTGGCCAAGTGGACACCCGAGGAGGTCGAGCGTGTGACCGGTGCACCCGGCAAGCAGCTTGAGCGCGTGGCGCGCACGCTGGCCAACAACCGTCCCGGCACCGTGATCTGGTGCATGGGCGGCACCCAGCACACCAACGGCAACAACAACACCCGCGCCTACTGCATCCTGCAGCTCGCACTTGGCAACATGGGCACCGCCGGTGGCGGCACCAACATCTTCCGCGGCCACGACAACGTGCAGGGCGCGACGGACCTTGGGGTTCTGGCGGATACACTGCCCGGATATTATGGTCTTTCTGCCGGTTCATGGGCACATTGGGCGCGGGTCTGGGAAGAAGACCTGGATTACCTGAAGGGCCGTTTCAGCCCCGAAAAGGTCGGCGATACGCCGATGATGAACCTGACGGGCATTCCGGTCAGCCGCTGGATCGACGGCGTTCTCGAAGATCCGGAGAACCTGGATCAGCCGGACAATACGCGGGCCATGGTCCTGTGGGGCCACGCGCCAAACAGCCAGACCCGCCAGAAGGAAATGAAAACCGCGATGGAGAAACTCGACATGCTTGTCGTGGTCGATCCATATCCAACTGTGTCTGCCGTGTTGCACGACCGGACCGATGGCGTCTATCTGCTCCCTGCGTGTACGCAGTTCGAAACGCGCGGCTCGGTCACGGCGTCAAACCGGTCGCTCCAGTGGCGCGACAAGGTTGTCGAGCCTCTGTTCGAATCGCTGCCCGATCACACGATCATCGCGAAGTTCGCAGAGAAATTCGGCTTCCATGACAAGATCTTCCGCAACATCGCGATCGAAGATGGCGGAGAGCCCAACATCGAGGACATCACCCGCGAGTTCAACCGCGGCATGTGGACCATCGGCTATACGGGCCAGAGCCCCGAGCGCCTGAAGATGCACATGGCGAACCAGCATACCTTTGACCGCACAACCTTGCGGGCTGTCGGTGGGCCGGCAGATGGCGATTTCTACGGTCTGCCTTGGCCAAGCTGGGGCACGCCCGAGATGAACCACCCGGGCACGGCGAACCTCTATGACATGTCCTTGCCGGTCAAAGACGGCGGCCTGACGTTCCGCGCCCGTTTCGGCGTTGAACGTGACGGGGACAACCTGCTGGCCGAAGGCGTCTTTACGCCCGGTTCGGAAATCGAGGACGGCTATCCCGAATTCACCATGCAGATGCTCATGGACCTCGGCTGGGACGGCGATCTCACGGCGGATGAACGTGCGGCCATCGACGCGGTTGCCGGCCCGAAAACCAACTGGAAGACCGACCTGTCGGGCGGCATCCAGCGGGTTGCGATTGCCCATGGTTGCGCCCCGTTCGGCAACGCCAAGGCGCGGGCCGTGGTCTGGACCTTCCCGGACCCCGTCCCGATCCACCGCGAGCCGCTGTATTCCAACCGCCGGGATCTGGTCGCAGACTATCCGACCTACGCGGACAAGAAGTTCTGGCGCGTTCCGACCATGTACGCCTCGATCCAGGAAAAGGATTTCTCGGAAGAATATCCGATCATCCTGACCTCGGGCCGTCTGGTCGAATACGAAGGCGGCGGCGACGAAACCCGGTCGAACCCGTGGCTTGCTGAATTGCAGCAGGACATGTTCATCGAGATCAACACACGCGACGCCAACAACCTTGGTGTGCGTGATGGCGCGCAGGTCTGGGTCGAAGGCCCGGAGGGCGGCAAGGTCAAGGTGATGGCGATGGTGACCGAACGGGTCGGAGAAGGCGTGGCCTTCATGCCTTTCCACTTCGGTGGTCACTTGGAAGGTGTCGACCTGAGGGACAAATACCCCGAAGGCGCAGATCCTTACGTACTGGGTGAAAGCACGAACACCGCACAGACCTACGGATATGACAGCGTAACCCAGATGCAAGAGACCAAGGCGACTCTTTGCAAAATCTGGACAGCATAAGGGAGAAGCAGAATGGCTAGAGCAAAATTTCTCGTTGATGCTGAACGTTGCATCGAGTGCAACGCATGCGTCACGGCCTGCAAGAACGAACACGAAGTGCCGTGGGGCATCAACCGCCGCAAGGTGGTCACGATCAATGACGGCAAACCCGGCGAGCGTTCGATCTCGGTTGCGTGCATGCATTGTTCTGACGCGCCCTGTATGGCTGTCTGTCCGACCGACTGTTTCTACCAGACAGCCGATGGCGTCGTCCTGCACTCCAAGGATCTGTGCATCGGCTGCGGCTACTGCTTCTACGCGTGCCCCTTCGGCGCGCCGCAGTACCCGCAGGCCGGCAACTTTGGTTCACGCGGCAAGATGGACAAATGCACCTTCTGCGCCGGTGGCCCCGAAGAGAACAATTCGACCGCCGAATTCTCCAAGTACGGCCGCAACCGGATCGCGGAGGGCAAATTGCCAATCTGCGCCGAAATGTGTGCGACAAAGGCTCTGCTTGCCGGTGACGGCGACGTCGTATCCGGTATCTATCGCGAGCGTGTCGTTGCGCGTGGCTTTGGCTCCGGCGCATGGGGTTGGGGCACAGCCTACGAGCAAAAAGGCGGCTGATCGCCCGTTCTGAAACAGAAAATGGGGGCGGCCTTTGACGGGCCGCCCTTCTTTGATCCCACCAAGAGGAAAATCCGATGCTGCGTCTCATGACATTGTTCGCCGTGATCTGGGCGCTTGCCGCGCCCGTCACCGCGCAAGAGACCCCTGACAATCCGCGGGCAGCGACAGGCGGCGCGCAGACCCTCGAAGACATCCTGCGCAGGCAGGAAGGCCAGCGGATCGACGATAGTTTCCGCAGCGATCTGACGGGCAACCCTGAAATCGCGGCACCAATCACCGATCAGCTTGGTACGTTGGGCGGCGCATCGGACCCCGACCTGTGGCGCGCAATGCGCTACAGCTCGGCCGACATCACGACACAGGCACGCGGCCCTGCCATCACGACCTTGATGCAAGACGGCGGCATGTGGTGGCTGTTGTTCCGTGAAGGTCCGCTGATCAAGCTGACGGCCTACCTGCTGGGCGGCACCCTTGTGGCCTTGGCGCTGTTCTATCTGATCCGCGGCCGCATCCGCATCCACGGTGAAAAGACGGGGCGCACGATCACCCGGTTCAAAGCCTTCGAGCGGTTCGGTCATTGGCTTCTGGCGTCATCTTTCCTTGTCCTCGGCCTGACGGGCCTTGTCACGCTGCTTGGGCGCAAGGTGCTGATCCCGACCTTCGGCCACGAGGCGTTTGCTACCCTGGCCATCGCCAGCAAATGGATCCACAACAATATCTCATGGGCCTTTATGGTGGCCCTCGTGATCGTGTTTGTCGTTTGGGTCGTACACAACATCCCTGACCGGACTGACCTTGCCTGGTTGGCAAAGGCGGGCGGCATATTTGGCGGCGATCACCCCCCGGCGAAGAAATTCAACGCGGGCCAAAAGCTGATCTTCTGGGCGGTGATCGTATTGGGAACCTCCATTTCCGTCTCCGGCCTGTCCCTGCTGTTCCCGTTCGAGCTGAACATCTTCAGCCACACGTTTTCGACCCTCAACGGTTGGGGCGTTCCGAGCTGGTTCGGCCTTGCCGATCTGCCCTATCCGCTGCAACCGCAGGAAGAAATGCAATACGCTCAGCTTTGGCATGCGCTGGTCAGCATGGTGCTGATCGCCATCATCTTCGCCCATATCTATCTGGGATCCGTAGGGATGGAAGGCGCATTTGATGCGATGGGCAAAGGCGAGGTCGAAGAGCAATGGGCGCGCGAACACCACAGCATCTGGGCGGATGAAGTCCTGAGCGCACAGCAATCCGCATCAAAGGAGTCGTAAGATGAAACCATTTCTGATGGCTCTTGTGGCGCTGGTTCTGATTGCAGTGGGCACAAATCAGATCCTGACGCGCTCCGGCTTTTCAAGCGCGAATATCACTGTCTCACCTGACAGCGTGCGGCTCGCAGAATAAGTGCATGAAAATACACCGGGCGACATTGTCAGCCCGGTGTATCGCCGAAATCCCCTGCCGAGGCAGCACAATCCGCCCAGAAGTCAGCCTAGTACAGCGGCGACCGATGCCTTGGTCACGGCAACAATTTCGTCTGCCTGTTCACGGGTCAGCGAAAACGGTGGCGCGAAACCGATGATGTCACCTTGCGGCATGGCCCGCGCGATGACACCGCGGTCAAGCATCGCGGCCACAACTCGGGCCGAGACCTTTTCGGCCGCATCAAAATAAACGCGATCATCGCGGTCCCTGACCAGCTCGACCGCGCACAACATGCCATCGCCCCGGATCTCGCCGACATGCGCGTGGTCCCCCAGCGCACTGGCCATCGCCGTGTTGAGATAGCCGCCAACCTCACCCGCATTCGTGACAAGGTCCAGTTTGTCCAGCAGCTTGAGGTTCGCCACGCCGGCCGCCGCACCGATGGGATGCGCCGAATAGGTCCAACCGTGACCGAAGGGACCGAATTCATCGGTACCCCGCTCCAGCACTTGCCACATCCGGTCGGATACGATGGACCCCGACAGGGGCGCATAGGCCGACGTCAGACCTTTGGCGATGGTGATCAGGTCAGGCTTGAGGCCATAGTGATCCGAGCCCATCATGGTGCCCAGGCGGCCAAACCCTGTAACCACCTCATCAGCGATCAGCAGGATATCATGGCGATCGAGCACCGCCTGGATGGCTGCCCAATACCCGACGGGCGGCGGTACGATCCCACCCGTGCCAAGGATGGGTTCCCCGATGAAGGCCGCGATGGTGTCCGCGCCCTCACGCTCGATCAGCGCTTCGAGCTTTTGCACACAATCGGCGGTAAACGCCGCTTCATCCATAGACAGGTCATCACGCCGATAGAAATACGGCGCCTCCGTATGGACGACCTGGCTCAGCGGCAGGTCGAATTTCTTTTGAAACAGTTCGATCCCCGTCAGCGACCCGGTCATCAGCCCAGAGCCGTGATAGCCGCGCCAGCGCGATATGATCTTCTTCTTTTCAGGACGGCCAAGGACGTTGTTGTAATACCAGACGAGCTTGACGTTGGTTTCATTCGCGTCTGACCCGGTCAGCCCGTAGTAGACGTGGTTCATGCCTTCGGGCGCACGTTCGGCGATCATCCGCGACAGGGTGATGGACGCTTCGGTACCGTGACCGACATAGGAATGGTAGTAGGCCAGTTCATGCGCCTGCTCTGCGATGGCCTCGGCGATTTCGGTCCGGCCATAGCCGACATTCACGCAATATAGCCCGGCGAAAGCATCCAGCGACCGGCGCCCTTCGCGGTCGGTGATGTGAACCCCGCTGGCGGTCTTGATGATCCGGTTTCCGATGTCACGGCGGGCAAATTGGCCCAGATGCGTGGAAGGGTGGAAAAAATGATCGTGATCCCATTGGGTCAGTTGATCGTTTGTCAGTTGCTTGGTCATCGATTTGTCCTTCTCGGGCACGGGTGGAAGCGCTCGTTCCTGACACCCATACGGTATTTTCGAGCCATCCACTAGGGTTGCGGGCCAATCCCATCCGGTCTTTTCGTTATTGATGGCTTGTCAGGACCGGGAAAACAAACCACCTTTTTCCGGGGACACATCCGTCCAGAGGCATGCACGAAGACAGGGAGTGTCGCATGAATGCAAATGAAATGAACTTCACGCTTGAAGAATACCAGCGCCGCATCGCCAAAACCCGGACCGCAATGGCCGCCGCCGGTCTGGAGGCGATTTTCGTGACGGATCCGTCGAACATGTCATGGCTGACCGGTTATGACGGATGGTCATTTTATGTGCACCAGGGTGTCGTACTGACCCATGAGGGCGATCCGGTATGGTGGGGCCGGGAAATGGATGGGATGGGCGCGCGCCGAACGGTCTTCATGCAAGGCGAAGACAGCATTCGCGGATACGATGACACCTTCGTTCAGAACCCCGACAAACACCCGATGCGGGAACTTGCAGGCCTGTTGTCGGGACTGGGGCTGGAAAAGGCCCGTATCGGTATCGAGATGGACAATTATTACTACACCGCCGCGGCGCACGGCGCCCTTCTTGCAGGGCTGCCCGGTGCTGTGTTCAAGGATGCGACCGGGCTTGTGAATTGGCAGCGCGCCGCCAAATCATCGCAGGAAATCGAGTATATGCGCCGGGCCGCGCGCATCGTCGAGGCCATGCACACGCGGATCCTTGAGGTGGCCGAACCCGGCCTGCGCAAGAACGAACTCATTGCCGAGATCTACGCCACGGACATCCGCGGGGCAGAGGGTTACTGGGGCGATTATCCGGCAATCGTGCCGATGGCCCCATCCGGGCTTGATGCGACAGCACCGCACCTGACCTGGGACGACAGGCCGATGAAGATCGGAGAGGCGACGTTTTTCGAAATCGCGGGTGCGCACCGGCGCTATCAATGTCCGCAGTCACGTACATTGTTTCTGGGCAATGTGCCGCAAAAATACCGCGACGCCGAGGCGGCGGTGCTGGATGCGACCGAGGCCGGACTTGCGCAGGCAAAGCCGGGAAATCAGGCGCAGGACATCGCCAACGCCTTCAACGCGACGCTCAACAAGGCCGGTTTCGAAAAGGACAGCAGGTGCGGTTATGCCATCGGCATCAGCTATCCACCCGACTGGGGTGAACGGACGATTTCGTTCCGGCGCGGCGACACGACCGTGCTTGAGCCGGGCATGACCTTCCACTTCATGCCAGCGCTGTGGCTCGATGATGGCGGGCTGGAGATCACGGAGCCGATCCTGATCACCGAAACCGGGCATGAGTGCCTGTGCAACACGCCGCGCGCGCTATGGGTGAAATCATGACCATCACTTCGATCAGCCCGACGATCCCGCTGGACGCGCAGGGCGTGCACCACGGATTTCTGAAACTGCCGCACAGCCGGAACGACAGCGCCTGGGGTTCCGTGATGATACCGATCACGGTGATTGCGAACGGCGAAGGGCCGACGGCGCTGTTGACCGGCGCCAACCACGGCGATGAGTACGAGGGCCCGATTGCCTTGCAGGAGCTGGCGGTATCGCTCAGGCCCGATGACATCACGGGCCGTGTCATCATCCTGCCCATGATGAATCTGCCGGCGTTTTCGGCCGGGGTCCGGTGTTCACCGATTGACGATGCGAACATGAACCGCAGCTTTCCAGGCAGCCCGACAGGCACGGTCACGCAGAAGATCTGCCACTACATCGCGAAGGTGCTCGTTCCGAAAGCCGATATCGTGCTGGATTTTCATTCGGGGGGCAGGACGCTCGACTTTCTGCCGTTCGCCGCTGCGCATATTCTGGAGGACAAGATGCAGCAGGCGGCCTGCATGGCCGCAATGCAGGCCTTCAATGCGCCCTATTCCATGCAGATGCTTGAGATCGACAATGTCGGCATGTTCGACACCGAGGTCGAATCCCAGGGAAAGGTCTTTGTGACGACCGAGCTGGGCGGCGCGGGGACCGCGACCGCGCGCACGGTTGCGATCGCCCGCAAGGGCATCCGCAACCTTCTGATCCATGCCGGCATTCTCTCGGGCGAGATCGAACAGGCCGCCAGCGTGCAACTGGACATGCCCGACGACAGCTGCTTCGTGTTTTCCCACGTCTCGGGACTGGTCGAGTACCTGGTCGAACTGGGCGATCCCGTTGCAAAGGATCAGCCCATCGCGCGGGTCTGGCCGATGGACCGGACCGGGCAGCCTCCGATCGAGTGTCGCGCGCTGATCGACGGGATTCTCACGGCGCGACATGTTGCCGGGCACATCAAGGTGGGCGATTTCGTGGCGCTCGTCGCCGTGGTGATCTGACCGGGTTCAAAGGGGTCTGAGCGGGGCAGGGACAACGCCTGACGTGGCGTGTCCTTGCGATCCCGCGATGTGCCTTGCTGCAGGGGCGTGGCTCCCCGTGCATATCTTTCTTCGTCAGGCGGCTCGCGCATCGGACGGTTTGTGCGTATCGTTCCAGCTGAACAGAGGGCGGACGGCCCTCGATGATCGGCAGACAGACACAGGAAGGACCCGCGATGGAATACCAGACGCTTCGCCTTGAGATCACCGGCGCTATCGCCACCATCACGCTTGAGCAGAAGGACAATGCCGCCAACGCGCTGGACATGCGCATGGCGCAGGAGTTGTTCGAGGTCAGCGTGCGCTGCGGCGCACCGGACGTGCGCGCCGTGATCCTGACAGGCGCCGGCAAGATGTTCTGCGGCGGCGGTGATCTGGGCGAAATGGAGGCCGCACCGGACAAACCGGCGCATGTGACGCGCATGGCAACCCTGTTGCACGCAGGTCTGTCGCGCCTCGCTCACATCGACGCACCGGTCATCGTCGCCGTGAACGGCACGGCAGCTGGCGCGGGATTTTCCATGGTCCTGTCCGGTGACTACGTCATCGCCTCAGACAAGGCAAAGTTCGTTTCCGCCTACACAGCCTCCGGTCTGACGCCCGATGGATCCTCGACCTATTATCTGGCAAAACATGTTGGTCTTCTGCGGGCGAAAGAGCTGATGCTGTTCAACCGGGTGCTGACCGCCGCAGAGGCGCAGGATTGGGGGCTAATCAACAAGGTCGTGCCGACAGACGCGGTCCTGTCCGAAGCACAATCGGTGGCCGAGCGCCTTGCCACCGGCCCTACAAAAGCCTTCGGCGGGGTCAAGCGGTTACTGGACACCGCGTTTTCCGACGGGCTTGAGACGCAACTGGACCGCGAGACGCGATCAATCGCCGACATGATGCGTACCGAGGATGGCCCCGCAGGCATCTCGGCCTTTCTTGCCAAGCAGACGCCGGGCTTTCGGGGGCAGTAGACCGGGACCAACGCCGCGTTTCGTTGGCCTTTTCGACGTCTGGCACATTCCCCCGATCCGGGGCTTTTTGATTACCATCAATCCAGCGTGGTGATTCAGAATAAAGATCATCGTCGGGACATTTTGGGATCCTCTGCGCAGCGATCCAGTCGCAATCGCGCGACGGCGCAGAGCGGGCGGGCCGAAGAGTATTTCGAGGGTTACTGAAATGATCGTCACCGGGCTGCTTTCACGGCAGCGCCGAATGAACGGGAAGAAATCAACGGGCGGCCAGCCAGCACTGCCGACACAACCACCGGGAACAAGCAATTGAAACCAGTTATCCTTATCTGCCTCTATCTTGTCGGCGTCACGGTGCCACTCGTTGCGTCGTGGTATTTCGGAGGGCCGCCACGCGCTCTGCATCAGGAGCTCGCCTCGGGCCTCGGCATCCTTGCGTTCTCGATGATTCTTATGGAGTTCGTCCTGTCAGGGCGTTTCAAAAGCATTTCCAACGGGGTCGGGATCGACGTCACGCAACGGCTGCACCAGATGCTCGCGCGGACAGCGTTGGCTTTTGTCATCCTACATCCGCTCTTGTATCAGGGGACGCCGTCAGGGGGCGCGCGTCCTTGGGACCCTACGCGCCAATTGACGCTCACCACCGATCTTTCCGCGCTTTCGACCGGGATCGCCGCATACCTGCTGCTTCCCGTGCTTGTGCTGCTGGCAATCGGGCGCAAGCATCTGGACCACAGCTATGAGACATGGCGTCTGATGCATGGCGTGGCGGCTTTGGTGGTTGCATTGCTCGTGCTGCACCACGCGGTCTACGCAGGGCGCTATGGCGGGCAAACGGCTATGACGTGGCTTTGGCTGACGGGAACGGCGGCGGCTGTCGGGTCGATGGTTTATGTCTACCTGTTGGTACCGCTGCGCGACAGGGCGCGGGCATGGCGCGTCGTTTCCGTCGTACCGCGCGCCACAAGGCAATGGGAACTGACGGTCACGCCCCGCAATCACGCAGGCCTCGACTACAAGGCGGGACAATTCGTCTGGCTGAATGTCGGGCACAGTTCGTTTTCTCTGAAGGAGAACCCGTTCTCGATTTCCTCGGCGCCCGCAGCGGGGCCCGATGTCTCATTCCTGATCAAGGAACTTGGTGATTTCACCGGCTCTGTCGGCCGGATAAAGCCGGGAACGGTCGCGTATCTGGACGGACCCTTCGGCAGCCTGTCAGTCGATGGCCGCGACGAGCCAGGTGTCGCGCTGATCGCTGGAGGCGTCGGGATTGCACCGCTGCTCGGCATTCTCAGGCAGTTGCGTCTTTCGCGAGATCCGCGGAAAATACGGATTGTCTATGGCAGCCGTGTTATCGATCAGATCGCCTACCGCGATGAGCTGGATGCCGAGGATACGACATATGTTCTGTCCGAACCTCCGCCGAATTGGCAAGGAGAGACAGGGATGATCGGCGGCGCGCTCCTCGATCGGATGTTCTCTACGGAAGAGATGAGGGATTGGGTCTTTGTGATCTGCGGCCCGACGCCTATGATGGAAACGATCGAAGACCATCTGCTCAGCCGCGGAACCCGGTCGTCCCGTATTCTGTCCGAGAGGTTTGACTATGATTGATCCACTCAGGCATGTGAGTTTGCGCCGACGGGTCGCCTGTGCACTCTGGGTGCTGAACATTGGCGTTTGTCTTGCGTTGATCGCATTTATCCTGCGCTGAACCCATGCGCGGCGCTTGATTTGCTGCTTTTGTCGACCCGCGTTTCAGTCACGCCGTCAAATCGTGCAATGCAGCCTTCAGCCGATCGTTGCTTGCCGCATCGTGATAAGGCTCCCACTGAGCTCTGGAGTCGACAAAGCCCGGACTGATGGCATCGCATTTCGCCAATTCCGCGCGCCCAGCTTCAATTTCACCGCGCATCGCAAGGCTCAGCGCGATAATGAAATGGGCACCGACCAGACCGGGATCCTTGCGGATTGCTTCCCGGGCGGTCTTGATGGCCTTTTCGTATTCCGAAGCATTGAGGAACGCACGCGCCAGAAACGTGATTTGCGTCGGGGAACCCGCATCGACCGGACATAGAGTTTGCGCCTTTTCCATCAGCGCGATGCCAACGGGATCCCCGAAAAGGTCGGATTTGTTCCCCAACGCGTGAAGCGCGTAGGCGTCATTGGGGTTAAGTTTCACCGCTGTGCGCGCTTCTTCCAATGCCTCTTCGGTACGCCCAAGAAGTTGATACGCCGTGCTGAGTTCATGGTGCGCCCAGGACGAAGCCGGATCAATCTCGATGGCCCGTCGTGCGGATTTCACAGCGGCCTCAAGTGCGCTCTGAGCGTCGTCAACATATCCCTTCATGGTCTCGACATTCAAACACATGGCCAAACCTGTGTGGGCGTCCGAATAATCCGGCTGAAGCTCGATCGCGCGCAGGAACAGGCTGCGCGCCATTGCCGTATCTTCTTCGGTACGTTTCCTGACCAGGGGCTTCGCGCGTATACAAAGGTCCCATGCATCAAGGTCATCCGGTCGTTTCTTGCCCGAACGTTGCAGTTCCGCTCGGTCCAGCTCCGGCGCCACGACGGCAGCGATGGCCTGAACAATGTCATCCTGCATCTGGAAAATGTCTTCGAGGTTCCGGTCAAATTTTTCGGCCCAGACATGGTGGCCGTTATCGCAATCGATCAACTGGGCGGTTGCGCGGACCCGCGTGCCCTGCTTGCGCACGCTCCCCTCCAGAACATAGCGCGCCCCAAGCTCTTGTCCGA
Organism: Sulfitobacter sp.; assembly: GCA_041573235.1. Taxonomy (GTDB): domain Bacteria; phylum Pseudomonadota; class Alphaproteobacteria; order Rhodobacterales; family Rhodobacteraceae; genus Sulfitobacter. The sequence goes on from JBFFQZ010000008.1 coordinate 22,539, forward strand.
TCGTGCGCACATCCACGTTCTTGCCTTTGAACGCAAAGGACGAGTTCCGGGAAATAACGGGAAAGGAGCGCCAATAGGTCAGCGCCGTGAT
>JBFFQZ010000009.1:0-22514 GCA_041573235.1 Sulfitobacter sp.
AGAGGTAGAAAAGCGACATCCACCCCCACATCATCTGCACTTTGCCCGAAAACCCCGATGCAGGCTTTGGCCCGCAAAGAGGCCTGCCCGCGAGCATCGGCACTTGCCAGCCCGCGCGCACGGGCATAATCAGTCCCCATGACAGATCAATCCCATGACCACCTTCTCATCATCGACTTCGGCAGCCAGGTCACGCAGCTTATCGCGCGCCGCCTGCGCGAGCTGAATGTCTATTGCGAAATCCACCCCTTCAACGCTGTGGACGACGCGTTTCTCGACGCTTTCGCGCCGCGCGCGATCATCCTGTCGGGCGGTCCCGCCAGCGTGGTTCACGACGGCTCCCCGCGCCCGCCCGCGTCGGTGTTCGAACGCGGCGTGCCCGTGCTGGGCATCTGTTATGGCCAGCAGGTCATGATGCAGATGCTGGGCGGCCTGGTCGAGGGCGGCAAGATCTCGGGCGGCGGCGGCACCGCCGAATTCGGGCGCGCCTATGTCACGCCCACGGACGCCCGGACCGAACTGCTCGAGGGGTGGTTCCTGACCGACCGCGAACAGGTCTGGATGAGCCATGGCGATCACGTGAGCAAGCTTGCCCCGGGGTTCGAGGTGTTCGGCACCTCGCCTAATGCGCCCTTTGCGATCACTGCCGATCTGGAGCGGCAATTTTACGCGGTGCAGTTCCATCCGGAGGTCCACCACACGCCCAACGGGCTGAAATTCTATGAGAACTTCGTCCGCATCGCGGGATTCAGCGGCGACTGGACGATGGGTGCCTACCGCGAGGAAGCGGTCGCGAAGATCCGCGCGCAGGTGGGCGACAAACAGGTCATCTGCGCGCTGTCGGGGGGCGTTGATTCCTCCGTCGCCGCGGCGCTCCTGCACGAGGCGGTGGGCGATCAGCTGACCTGCGTTTTCGTCGACCACGGGCTGTTGCGCAAGAACGAGGCCGAAGAGGTCGTGAACATGTTCCGCGACCACATGAACCTGCGGGTGATTCACGCCGACGAGGTCGAACTGTTCCTGGGCGAGCTTGACGGACAATCCGACCCCGAAACCAAGCGCAAGATCATCGGGCGGCTGTTCATCGACGTGTTCCAGAAATACGCAAACCAGATCGAGGGCGCCGAATTCCTGGCCCAGGGCACGCTTTACCCGGACGTGATCGAAAGCGTCAGCTTCGCGGGCGGCCCCAGCGTCACCATCAAGAGCCACCACAACGTGGGTGGCCTGCCCGAAAAGATGGGCCTCAAGCTGGTCGAGCCGCTGCGCGAGCTGTTCAAGGACGAGGTGCGCGCGCTGGGCCGCGAGTTGGGCCTGCCCGCGTCCTTCATCGGGCGCCATCCGTTTCCCGGTCCGGGTCTTGCAATCCGCTGCCCCGGCGAGATCACCCGCGAAAAGCTCGACATCCTGCGCGAGGCCGACGCGGTCTATATCGACCAGATCCGCAAGCACGGGCTCTATGACGAGATCTGGCAGGCGTTCTGCGCGATCCTGCCGGTGCGCACCGTCGGCGTTATGGGCGACGGGCGGACCTATGATTTCGCCTGCGCACTGCGCGCGGTCACGTCGGTCGACGGGATGACGGCGGATTATTATCCGTTCAGCCACGAGTTTCTTGGCGAAACAGCCACGCGAATCATCAACGAGGTGCCGGGGATCAACCGGGTCACTTATGACATCACCTCGAAGCCGCCCGGAACGATTGAATGGGAATGACGGGCCTGACGGGCGACGTCACTCTGACGGGCACGCTAACCTGCAAGACATCCGAAGAGGCCGCGCGGGTGCGCGCGGCGCTGGAGATGCATATCGCGCTGACCCGCGCCGAGCCGGGCTGCCTGTCGTTCGAGGTCACGGCAACTGCCGATCCGCTGGTCTGGGCGGTGTCCGAGCGCTTTGCCGACACCGCCGCGTTCGAGGCGCATCAGGCGCGCGCGCGCGCCACAGACTGGGCGCGGCAGACCGCCGGAATCGCGCGGGACTATAAAATCACCAGCATGACATGAACACCCTGCTCAAGGCGGCCCTCTGGATGACAGGCGGGATCGCGTCATTCTCGTTCATGGCCGTGGCGGGGCGTGAATTGTCGGGCACCTACGACACCTTCGAGATCATGCTTTACCGCAGTGTGGTGGGCGTGCTGATCGTCGTGGCGTGCATCACGGCCCAGAGCCGCTGGCGCGAGGTCCGCCGCGACCATCTGCGGCGGCATCTCCTGCGCAACCTGTTTCATTTCACCGGCCAGAACCTGTGGTTCTATTCCGTGGCGGTGCTGCCGCTGGCGCAGGTGTTCGCGCTTGAATTCACATCGCCGCTCTGGGTGGCGGTACTGGCGCCGCTGATCCTGGGCGAACGGATGACGCGGGTGCGCGGGTTCACGGCGTTCATGGGCTTTGTCGGGATCCTGATCGTGGCGCGCCCCAGCGTGCAGACGTTCGAATTCGGACTGATGACAGCCGCTGGCGCTGCCGTGTTCTTTGCGCTGACGAACATGCTGACAAAGCGCCTGACGCGGGACAATTCCATCAGTTCGATCCTGTTTTTCCTGACCACCTTACAGCTGGTTTTCGGGCTGATTGCCGCAGGCTACGATGGCGACATCGCCCTGCCCGATGCGGGCAGCTTGCCCTACCTCGTGCTGGTGGGCTGTGCCGGGCTGCTGGCGCATTACTGTCTGACGAACGCGCTGTCCATCGCGCCTGCGACAGTCGTCGTGCCGCTTGATTTCGCGCGGCTGCCGGTGATCGCGATCGTGGCGATGGTGCTCTATGGCGAGCCGTTGGAGATCTGGGTTCTTGTCGGCGCGGCGATCATCTTTGTCGCCAATTATTTCAACATCTGGAATGAGACCCGCAAACCTGCCTGAGCGGATTGCGCAAGGATCGGGTCGCGCGTGCCGCGCCGTGCTGCCAAAAGGAAGACCATGAGCACACAGCGCACGATATCGGTGCAGGCCTGGGGTCTGCTGTTCACGCTTGCCGCGATCTGGGGGGCATCGTTCCTGTCGATCCGCGTGGCGCTGGACGAGGTGCCGCCGTTGACGGCGGTGGCGCACCGGGTGGGTTGGGCCGCGCTGGTGCTGTGGGGCGTCGTTGTGGTCATGCGCCTGCCGCTGCCACGTGGGCGGCGGGTGTGGATTTCGTTCCTGGGGATGGGGGTGCTCAACAATGTCGTGCCGTTCAGCCTGATGGCCTGGGGGCAGCTGCACATCCCCTCCGGTCTGACCTCGATTTTCAATGGTGCGACAGCGGTGTTCGGTGTTCTGGTCGCCGCCCTGTTGCTCAGCGATGAGCGGCTGACGCTGCGCCGGGGCGTGGGGGTGTTGTTGGGCTTTGGCGGGGTGGCCGTTGCCATCGGGGTCGAGACCCTGCGCGAGATCGACCTGCGCGCGCTGGCGCAGCTTGCAGTGCTCGGGGGGGCGGTATCCTATGCGTTTGCCGGGGTCTGGGCGCGCAAGCGGCTGACCGGCCTTGCCCCGCAGGTCGCGGCGGCGGGCATGCTCACCGCCTCGACGGTGATCATGGTGCCGCTGGCCTGGGCGGTCGACGGGCCGATCCGTCTGGATCTGGCGCCGCGCACGTGGCTGGCCATCGGCTATTACGCGGTCTGTGCGACGGCGGTTGCCTATCTGCTGTATTACCGCGTGCTGGCGCTGGCGGGCAGCGGCAACCTGATGCTGGTGACGCTGATGATCCCGCCGCTGGCAATCGTCCTGGGTGCATGGGTGCTGAACGAAGATCTGGCGCCGCAGGCCTATGCGGGGTTTGGCCTGCTGGCGCTGGGGCTGCTGGTCATCGACGGGCGCGCGCTGGCGCTGATTGACCGGCGCAGGCCCGCGCGGTAGGGAAGGCAACGCTTAACCGGAGGCCCTTACATGCTTTATCCCGACGCCCAGAGCTGGCGCGACGCGCCGCATAAATCCGTGCTGTTTTTCGGCATGTCGGGCCTGGGCAAGACGCATATCTCGAAGCTGCTGGTGCAGCAGGGTGGCTGGTTTCACTATTCCATCGACTACCGTATCGGCACCAGCGGCATGTATCCGCACATCAAGGACAACCTGATCGCCCATGCGATGCAGGATCCGTTTCTGGCCAATCTGCTTCGTGCCGATGCGATCTATATCGAACCCAACGTGCACGACCATGACCTGAGCGCGGTGTCCGCCTATCTGGGCAAACCGGGCAACCCCGACAAGGGCGGGCTGCCGATGACGGAATACATCAAGCGTCAGACCCAGTTTCGCGACGCCGAGATCGCGGCGCTGAAAGACACCGCGTATTTCATGCAGCGCGCGCAGACGCTTTATGGCTATCCGAACTTCATCTGCGACACCGGCGGGTCGATCTGTGAATGGATCGACACCGACCTTCCCGACGATCCGCTGCTGACGGAGCTATCGGAGAAGTGCCTGCTGGTCTGGATCAAGGGCGATGAGGCCCATACCGAAGAGCTGATCCGCCGCTTTGACCGCGCGCCCAAGCCGATGGCCTATCAGCCCGCGTTTCTCGAGCGGGTCTGGGCGGAATATCTGGCAACGCACGGCTGCTCTGGCGATGCGGTCGATCCCGATGCCTTCATCCGCTGGACCTATGCGCAGGCGCTGGCCCACCGCCAGCCGCGTTATGCCGCGATGGCCCGCCACGGCGTGACACTGACCGTCGGGGAAATCCACGCTGTCAGGGACGCGGCCGATTTCGAAGACCTGATCGCCGCCCATCTGTGACACCCTTGTGATCCGCCCGCCCTTGAGAGCGGCGCGACTTGCCTCTATCTGTGACGTCCCCACGAGTGAAAGCGCGAACCCATGCCCATCAAGATACCAGCCACCCTGCCCGCCTATGATGTCCTGACCCGCGAGGGCGTGCGCATCATGGACGAAGATCAGGCCGCGCGTCAGGACATCCGCCCGCTGCGCATCGCGCTGCTCAATCTGATGCCCAAGAAGATCCAGACGGAAAACCAGTTTGCCCGGCTCATCGGGGCGACACCGTTGCAGATCGAACTGTCGCTGCTGCGGATGTCCGATCACCAGACCCGCAACACCGCAGCCGAGCACATGGAAAGCTTTTATCGCCCCGTATCCGAGATCTGGGACGAGAAATTCGACGGGCTGATCATCACCGGCGCCCCGATCGAGCATCTGCCCTTCGACGAAGTCAGCTATTACGACGAATTGCAGCGGGTGATGGATTGGACCCAGACCAACGTGCAGTCGACCTTTGGCGTCTGCTGGGGGGGCATGGCGATGATCAACCACTTCCACGGGGTGCGCAAACACATGCTGGAGGCCAAGGCCTTTGGTTGCTTCCGGCACCAGAATCTCGCGCCCGCCTCGCCCTATCTTAACGGATTCTCGGATGATTGCGTGATACCGGTGTCGCGCTGGACCGAGATCCGGCAGGAGGAGGTGAACGCAGTCAGGGGTCTGAACACCCTTCTGGGCAGCGATGAGGTCGGACCGGCACTGATCGAGGATCCCGCGCACCGCGCGCTCTATATCTTCAACCACTTCGAATACGACCGCGACACGCTGAAACAGGAATACGACCGCGATGTCGCGGCGGGAACGCCCATCAATGTGCCCGTGAATTATTACACCAATGACGACCCATCCCAGCCGCCCGTGAACCGCTGGCGCAGCCATGCGCATCTGCTCTATGGCAACTGGATTCAGGAAATTTATCAGTCAACGCCCTATGACATTGAGAAAATCGGTACGTAGCATGATCGTCGTCGTCACCTGCGTCCTGGTGTTCGTCGCCGCCGTGCAGTGGCGCGCAAGCGCGCGGGAGGCAGATGCCATGCGCCGGTATCCCGCGCAGGGGCGCATGATCGACGTCGATGGCACGCCGGTGCACGTGCTGACCCAGGGCAGCGGGCCCGACCTGGTGCTGATCCACGGCGCGTCGGGCAACGTGCGCGACTGGACCTTCGATTTCGTCGACCGGTTGAGCGACCGCTACCGCGTGATCATGCTGGACCGGCCCGGGCTGGGCTGGACCAGTCGGCTGCCGGGCAAGACGGGGCCGTGGAACAGCGCGGCGGAGACACCGCACGAACAGGCGGAGCTGCTGCAACGGGCGGTCGATGCGATCGGCGTCGAGCGGCCCATCGTGGTCGGCCATTCCTTTGGCGGCGCGGTCGCCATGGCCTGGGCGCTGGGCCGTCCCGACCGGACGGCCGCGGTGGTCATGCTGGCGGGCGTGTCCAACCCCTGGCCCGGCGCGCTTGGCTGGACCTATACGGTCAACGGCGCGACGCTCGGCGGGGCGCTGTTGGTGCCGGTGCTGTCGGCCTTTGTGCCGCAGGCCTATGTGGACAGCAGCATTGACAGTATCTTCGCACCACAGCGCGCGCCCGAGGGTTATGCCGAGCACGTGGGCGCGCCATTGGTGTTGCGCCGCGAAAGCCTGCGCGCCAACGCGCAGCAGGTCAATTCTCTGCGCCCGCATATGGTGCAAATGTCGAAGCGTTATGGCGACCTCGACCTGCCGGTCGAGATCCTGCACGGCGACCGCGACACCATCGTGCCGATGGATGTCCATGCGGTGCCGCTGTCGACCCAACTGCGCGGCGCGCGCCTTACCGCGCTTGAGGGCGTGGGCCACATGCCGCATCACGCCGCCCCAATTGTGGTGATTGACGCCATCGACCGCGCCGCCCGCCGCGCGGGTTTGCGTTAATCCCATTAACATCGCATATTGCCGCACAGACCTTGAGGGAGGCCCGCGATGACGTTGCCCTTTGACGGTGCGATCAGCGCCTACTATCAGAATGATGCGCCACAGGCGATCCGCGACGCCGTCCGACAGGCGGACAAGGATGACATCCTGTCCGACAGCTATCCCCATCCAGCCCGCATGGACCGCAGGCCCTATGAAAGGGCGATGGCGGCACTGCAGATCGAATTGGTCAAGCTGCTGTCCTGGGTGCGGGCGACGGACACGCGAATCGCGTTGGTGTTCGAGGGCCGCGATGCTGCGGGCAAGGGCGGCACGATCGGACGTTTCCGCATGAACCTGAACGCCCGCGCGGCGCATGTTGTAGCCCTCCCCAAACCGACGGAGACCGAGCAGTCTCAGTGGTATTTTCAACGTTATATCAAACACCTGCCTGCCGCGGGCACTATGGTGTTCTTTGATCGGTCCTGGTACAATCGCGGCGTCGTCGAGCCGGTGTTCGGCTTTTGCACGCCCGATGAGAATGCCCGGTTCTTTACGCAGGTCCAGCCCTTTGAGCAGATGCTGACCGAAGACGGCATCCACCTGTTCAAATTCTGGCTGAACGTCGGGCGTGCCGAACAGCTGCGCCGCATGCTGAACCGTGAAAGCGATCCGCTGAAGCAGTGGAAACTGAGCAACATCGACGTTCAGGGCCTGCACAAATGGGATGAATACACCGCCGCCATCGGCGACACGCTGGTCCGCTCGCACACGGCGCACGCGCCCTGGACGGTGGTACGATCGGACGACAAACGCCGCGCACGGCTCAATGCGATCCGCACGGTCCTGCACCGGTTCGACTATGACCGCAAGGACACCGCCGCGATCGGCGACATCGACACCGGCATTTGCGGCGGCCCCGACATCTGGAATGCCTAAACGCGGCTATCACCACGGCAATCTGCGCCAGGCGCTGGTCGATGCCGCCCTGCGTCTGATCGAACTGCGCGGTCCGACCGGGTTCACGCTCTCCGAGGCCGCGAAACAGGCCGGGGTCACCCCGGCAGCCGTCTATCGTCACTTCGAGGGCCGTGAAGACCTGATCGCCGAGGCGGCCCTGCAGGGGTATGAAATCTTTGGCGACCTGATGGAATACGCCTATCAGAACGGCCAGCCTTCGGCGCTGCAGGCGTTCGAGGCGACAGGGCGCGCCTATCTCGCCTTCGCGCGGCGTTATCCCGGTCATTACATCGCGATGTTCGAAAGCGGCATTTCGCTCAATCACTCGGCGGCGCTGGCCGCGGTGGCCGGTCGGGCCAACGGCGTGCTGGAAAAAGCAGCTGCGGATCTGAGCCAGCACATCCCGGCGGACAAACGCCCACCGGCCTCGATGTTCTCGGCGCATATCTGGGCGATGAGCCATGGTGTGGTCGAGCTGTTCGCGCGCAACTCGCCCGGGCGCGCGTCACCCTTTCCACCCGAGGACCTTCTGGAAAGCGGGATCGGCATCTATCTGCGCGGTCTGGGGCTGATCCCGCCCGACGAATAGGATCAGGCGACAGCAGGCTGACTGGACAACGCGTCGGCGGCAATCTCGAACGAGCGTTTGCGCGCCTCATGGTCGTGGATCTGCCCGGTGAGGATCAGCTCGTCGGGTTGGTACCGGGTGATCAGATCATGCAGCTGCGTGCGCACCGTTTGCGGCGATCCGACGGCGGTGATCCGCAGGGCCTGATCGACACCCTGGCGCAGGGCCGCGCCGATCTCGGCGTCAATGCTGTCTACCGGGCGCGGCAGCTTGCCCGGCATCCCGCTGCGCAGACGCGCGAACGCCTGCTGCATCGAGGTACGCAGATAGGCACCCTCGGCGTCGCTGTCAGCGGCGAACACGTTGATCGCCAACATGAAATGCGGCTGCGAAAGTACGGCGGAGGGTTTGAAATCACGGCGGTAGATGTGGGTCGCTTCCTCCAGCGCGTCGGGCGCGAAATGCGAGGCAAACGCATAGGGCAGCCCCAGGTGCGCCGCCAGTTGCGCCCCATAAAGCGAAGAGCCGAGGATCCAGATCGGCACGTGGGTGCCCTGCCCGGGATGCGCCTGAACAGCCGCGCGCGGATCCGCATCCCCGAGATATGACATCAGCTCCATCACGTCCTGCGGAAAACTGTCCTGCCCCGCACGGCTGCGCCGCAGCGCCTGCCACACATGTCCGTCACCGCCGGGCGCACGCCCCAAGCCAAGGTCGATCCGGTCGCCGTGGAGCGTGGCAAGCGTGCCGAACTGCTCGGCGATGGTCAACGGCGCGTGATTGGGCAGCATGATGCCACCGGCACCGACGCGGATGGTCCTGGTGTGGTTGGCCACATGGCCCAGCAGCACCGATGTCGCCGCTGACGCGATGCCGGGCATGTTGTGATGCTCTGCCATCCAGTAGCGGTAAAACCCGAGTTTTTCCGCATGCCGCGCCAGATCCACGGTATTGCGCATGGCCTGCGCCGCATCGGCGCCTTCCGGGACCGGGCAAAGATCAAGGACAGAGTATTTCATCGGCGGCTCCCTCAGCTGCTGTCCCCAAGCTAATCGGCGCCGCCGGGGATTTAAAGGGCGCGTCAGGCAATGCCCCCCGCAAATAAGAAAGGGCCGCATGCGGATGCAGCGGCCCTTTCCATGTTCGTGACGAATGGCTTAACGCTTGGAGAACTGGAAGCTCTTACGCGCTTTGGCCTTGCCGTATTTCTTACGCTCGACCACACGGCTGTCGCGGGTCAGGAAGCCTGCCGCTTTCAGCGCACCGCGCAGGGAGGGATCGTAGAGCTGCAGCGCCTTGGACACGCCGTGCTTGACCGCGCCGGCCTGGCCGGACAGACCGCCGCCCTTGACCGTTGCGACGACGTCGAACTGGCCTTCAGTGCCGGTGATCGAAAATGGCTGTGCCAAGATCATCTGCAGCACGGGGCGTGCAAAGTAATCGTTCTGCGGCTTGCCGTTCACAGTGACCTTGCCGGAACCAGGCTTGATCCAGACGCGGGCAACCGCATCCTTGCGCTTGCCTGTGGCATAGGAACGGCCGAGCTCGTCACGCACGGGCTCGCGTGCGACGGTTTCGATGGCCGGTGTGCCCTGAACGCCGCCGATTTCCTCGGTCACGACATCTTGCAGGTCTTCGAGTGTTTTGATTTCGTCAGCCATGCTCATGCACTCCGCGTGTTTTTCTTGTTCATGGACTTCACGTCCAGAACTTCGGGGCTTTGCGCCTCGTGGGGGTGATCGCCGCCTGCATAGACACGCAGGTTGGTCATGATCTGACGGCTCAGACGGTTGCCGGGCAGCATGCGCTTGACCGCTTGGGTCACGACACGCTCGGGGTGTGCACCCTCGAGGATCTGTGCCTTGGTGCGCGATTTGATGCCGCCGGGGTGGCCGGTGTGCCAATAGAAGTGCTCTTCGCGCTTCTTGCCGGTCATCTGGATTTTCTCGGCATTGATCACGATGACGTTGTCGCCGCAATCCATGTGAGGAGTGAAAGAGGGCTTGTGCTTGCCCCGCAGACGCATGGCGATGATCGACGCAAGACGGCCCAGCACGACGCCTTCGGCGTCAATGATGATCCATTTCTTGTCGATGTCTGCCGGTGTTGCAGAAAAGGTTTTCATGGACGGAATTCCCGTTGTGGTGTGACGGGGAAAGTCCCCCGATGTGATTGGCGGGTTATATCCCAAGCGCCGACCGCGTCAAGCGGCGTAAAATCGAAAATATAACGCAAAAACAATGCCTTGAAATTAAGGTATAATAATACCCCACAATTCCGAGGCGAAGCCCTGCCGAACCCGCCCCCGAACCGTAACCGCCACCGGCAATGGACCCAATGCGTTCCCCTGCCCGGCACGACAGGATCACACGCCGATCTCCTCGGTGGGGTTGTCCAGCAGATCGCGCAGGCGCTGCATTGCCGCCTCGAACTCCTGCCGGGGCACGCCCGCGTTTATGGCCATGCGCACCGCATGGGGCGTCTGGGCGTGGCGGACGGCGAACTCCTCGGCGCAACGAATGCGCACCCCCTGGGTTTCGGCGGCGCGGCATAAGGCCGAGGCACGCCACCCCTCGGGCAGATGCATCCAGAGGAAAGGCACATCCTCGCGCCAGCGCAGGTCATAGCCGCCAAGGATATTCACCGCCGCCTTGACGTACTCTCCGATGCCCAGCCGAGAGCGGGCCATGATCGCGTCCAGATCGGGATGCGTCAGCAGCAGCGCGGCAAGGTCGGTCATCGGCGTGGCCAGTCCGAAAAACCCATGTTCCGCCGCGCGGTGCAGCGCCGCGGTATGTTCTTTCGGGCCGACCGCACACCCGATGCGCAGCGCGGGCGTGACCGATTTGCTCAACGAGGTCAGATACCAGCCCCGCTCGGGCGCCAGCGCGCGATACCCGGGCGCCTCGGGCTGTCCCATGCGATAGCAATCGTCCTCCATGATCTGAAGGTCGTGGCGGCGCGCGATCGCGACGATCTCCTGCCTGCGGGCAAGCGGGGTGAAGCCGCAGGTCGGGCTGTGGACTTCGGGAGACGTGCAGATGACCTGTCCCTCGGGATGGCGCGCGGCGGCAGCCGCCAGCGCCTCGGGGATGATCCCATCAGCGTCCATCGCAACGGGCACGACATCGGCGCGCAGCGCTTCGGCGACGCGCCGGAACCCAGGATAGCACAGTTCCTCGACGAAGATCACGGGCTTGCGCCCCTTCAGGATCGTTTGCAGCACCAGCATGATGGCATTCTGCCCTCCGTGCGACAGGACGATGTCCTGCACGTCAAGCGGTCCGATCTGCGTGCCACGCAGCCAGTGCAGCATGCCCGCACGCGCGGGCTCCGCGCCCCGGCGCGACGGGTAGTGCATGACCCCCGACGGCGGGTCCAGCGCCACCTGCCCCAACAGCTTGCGGATCAGCGCCGCCTGCCCGCCATCCGGCAGATGCGGCGAGAAAAGATTGACCGCATCACGATCGCCGCCGCCCTGATGGGGCTGCGCATCGACCTCAAGCAGGTTCAGCGGCGGTTCCTGCCGGGCTGGTCCAGCGACGAAGGTGCCGCGCCCGACCTCGGCGGTCAGCAGCCCTTCGTCGGTCAGCAAGGTGTAGGCGCGCGCGACCGTTCCGGGCGTCATGCCCAACCGCCAGCCCAGGTCGCGCACCGGGGGCAGCCTGTCCCCCGCTTCCAGATCACCGCGCGAGATGCCGGTGCGAATGGCCTGCACCACAGCGCGATACTTTGGCTTGATCCCCGGATCCAGCTCTGGCGCCCAAATTGTATCCATTACAATAATCCTGTAGCCCTGCGCAAAATCTCATTGTACCATTTTTTATGGCCATTACGCCAATTTGTGTCAATACAATTATCAAGGAGATTTTCCCATGACACACGCAGCGACCCTGACAAACGACGCCCTCGCGACACTCAACAGCGCGCGCAGCCTGCCGCTGATGGCGGCGCTGAGTGTCAAGTTTGCAGCCTGCGTGACGACATGGGTCACCCGCCGCCGTACGCGCCTGCATCTAAAGGATCTGGATGCATGGATGCTGAAGGACGTGGGGATTACACCGGGCGCGGCCCGCGAGGAATCGCGCAAGGTGTTCTGGCGGGCGTGACTCCCCGTGGCGTTTCGCCAGACCTCTTCAAACTGGGCAGGGATTTCCCTGCCCTTTTTTGATACAATCCCGTTCGCCGGGACCGATTGTATCTATCCCTGCCGCGCAGGCGGGATCGCGTAGGTCATCGTGGCCTGCGCCACCGGCGCGGTCGCGCCCTCGGAATACAACAGCACGTGGCTGACCGACAACTGCTTGCCCAGTTTGAGCAGAGTCGCCTTTGCGATCAGATCGGTGTCGGCGGCCGGCTTGCGCATGAAATCGAGCGAGCAATTTGTGGTGACCGCCAGCGCCTTGGGGCCGATCATGGCCAGCGTCGCGATATACGCCGCGACATCCGCCAGCGCGAACATCGACGGGCCCGAGACGGTGCCGCCCGGGCGCAGATGCCGGTGCGTGACCTTGAGGCGCATGGTCACCGCGAAGGGCGCGACCTCTTCGACCACGAAATCATCTGCGACCTGCTCGAATACCTGGCGCATGAACGCCATCAGCTCTGGGGCGTCCATTACCGGCTCACGGGGATCTGACATACTTGTCCTCTTATTTGTCTTGTGCCTAAACTTGCCGCAACACAGGGAGCGCGCAAGATGACAATTCTGGAAGTGACGCAGCGGGACGCGGTGACGCATCTCACAATGAACAGCCCTGAACGGCTCAATGCGCTGTCTGATGAAATGCTGGCCGCGTTGCAAGAGCAGTTGGACCACCTCGCGCAGGATCCGACCTGCCGGGTGATCACCCTGTCCGGTGAGGGCAAAGGGTTCTGCGCGGGGCACGATCTGCGCCAGATGCAGGCGATGAGGCAAGCCGCAGATGGCGGAGCGGCTGGGTTTGCGGATCTCTTCGCGCGCTGCACGGATGTCATGATGCGGATCCAGTCGATGCCGCAACCGGTGATCGCCCAGGTGCATGGCATTGCCACGGCGGCGGGCTGTCAGCTGGTGGCCAGCTGTGACATGGCGGTGGCTGCCGAAGGGACGAAATTTGGCGTCAACGGGGTCAACATCGGGCTGTTCTGCTCGACCCCGATGGTGGCGCTGAGCCGTAATATCCCGCGGAAAAAGGCGTTCGAGATGCTGACGACGGGCGATTTCATAGATGCCGCCCGCGCCGAGGAGTTGGGGCTGGTCAACCGCGTCGTGCCCGCCGACGCGCTGGCCGCGCAGACTGCGGCCCTTGCGGACCAGGTCGCGGGCAAATTGGGCGCTGTGGTCAAGATCGGCAAGCGCGCGTTTTACGAACAGCTCGGCATGGACACCGCCGCCGCCTATGCCCACACCGGTCGGGTCATGGTCGAGAACCTGAGCTTCAAGGACACCGAGGAAGGCATGCAGGCCTTCATCGACAAACGTCCCCCCGACTGGAACCAGTGACTGTTTCCCCCACGGCGACGCTGTTTTCCCAAGCGCGCGCTGGGGCAATACCTGCCAAGTGGTTAGTACTGTCTTGTTTTTCGTAAGGAGCAAGGAAATGTAGTGGTCCGTGTCAGCCGCGTTCGCGGTCGCGGTAACGATGGGGTCCGCAATTGCGGGGCCCCTGCCCGCGCCTGTCGAGGACGGCGATTTTCACCAGTTTCCGGAAGCGCTGATCGATATCGGCCGTGACTTGTTCTTTGATCCGATCCTGTCGGGGAACCGCAACATTGCCTGCGCCACCTGTCATCACCCGACGCTGGGGACATCCGACGGCGTGTCGCTGTCCATCGGCGAAGGCGGCGCGGGGCTGGGCACGGCGCGCCGCGCGAACCCGCGCAATGCGCCCAAGGCGCGGATCCCGCGCAATGCGCCCGCGCTGTTCAACCTTGGCGCGCGCGAATTCGCGGTGATGTTTCACGATGGCCGGGTGGCCCTCGACAGGCACGAGATTTTCGGCATCCGCATGCCGGAGGGCCGCACGCTGGAGCGGCCCATCGTCTCGGCCCTGGCGGCACAGAACATCCTGCCGATCCTGTCGCCCGATGAAATGTCGGGCCACCCCGGCGAGAACCCGGTCGCAGACGCCGTCGCAGCAGACCGGATCCATGGTCCCGATGGCGCCTGGGCGATCCTGACGCAACGGGTGCAGGACATCCCCGAGTATCGCGACCGCTTTGCCGGACTGGGCATGACCGATCTGCACATCACCGACATCGGTACGGCGCTCTCTGCCTTTATCGGTGCCGAATTTCGCGCCACGTCCAGCCCCTTTGACCGCTACCTTGCGGGCGAGGAGAGCCTGACCGCGCAACAACTGGAGGGGATGGACCTGTTCTATGGCAAGGCCCGATGCAGCACCTGCCACGCGGGCCCCTTCCAGACCGACCACGAATTCTATGCCATCGGCCTGCCGCAACTGGGGCCGGGCAAGAACGCCCATGCCGACTATGCCGATACCGGCCGGGGCCTGGTCAGCGGCAATCCCGAAGACATGTACCGCTTTCGAACGCCCAGCTTGCGCAACGTCACCCAGACCGCGCCCTATGGACACAACGGCGCCTACCGCTCTCTGGAGGGCATCCTGCGCCACCATCTGAACCCTGTTGCCGGGCTTGCCTCATACGACAGGGAGGACGCGCTGCTGACAGCCGGGGCGTCCGTCGAGGATTGGAAGGCGATGGAGGATTTCGACGAGGTGATGCGCATCGCCGAAGCCATCGAGATCCCCGACGTGGCCCTCGACGAGACCGAGATTGACCGGATCCTGGCATTCCTGACCAGCCTGACCGACCCGGATCTGGGCAAGACAGGGCGCGGCGTGCCGCAATCGGTGCCCTCGGGGCTGCCGCTTGATCCGCTTGCGCCGCCTTCCTGACCACGGCCAAGCCATCTCCGCAGATGGGCAATACACATTGCGAGCGATGCATCCCGCCATGGGGAATTCACGCTTTGTGGGATTGTCGCGCATTTGGCAACGGGTTGTCGCCAAATGACATCTGGAAAATGGGACATCGGTAAGGCACGCAGATGTCAGGGATGTCCTGCATATTTCCCATTTTGGGTCGCCGCGGGCGGAAGGTCCCTCCAGGTCACCTCTCATTGACCGATCCTTACTGCGGCGGCGGCCCCAAATCCCTCCTTTTTCCGACGACACGGATTGCAGGCTTTTTGCGAGACTTGCGCATGTTGGCGTGCCTGTGGGCATTGCGCCGCTGACCGCGCTGTCCTATCTCCACGCCATGGATACATTACACATCATCGGCGGCGGCATGGCCGGATCGGAAGCGGCCTGGCAGGCGGCACATCTGGGAATCAAGGTCGTCATTCACGAAATGCGGCCCAAGGTCGGAACCTTTGCCCATCAGACCGGCCTTCTGGGCGAGATGGTCTGCTCGAACTCGTTCCGCTCGGACGACGACGAACAGAATGCCGTGGGGCTGCTGCATTGGGAAATGCGGCAGGCGAACGGGCTGATCATGCAGACGGCGCAAAAACATCGCCTGCCCGCGGGTGGCGCGTTGGCCGTGGATCGCGACCCCTTTGCGCAATCGGTGACCGACGCGCTGATGGCGCATCCGGGCATCACGGTCGAATACGGCGAAATCACCGAGCTGCCGACAGATGGGCACTGGATCATCGCGACCGGGCCGCTGACGTCTTCTGCACTGGGATCGGCAATCGCGACCGAGACCGGCGCAGACGCGCTGGCCTTTTTCGACGCCATCGCCCCGATTGTCTATTTCGACAGCATCGACATGTCCAAGGCGTGGATGCAGTCACGCTATGACAAGGGCGAAACCGAGGACGAACGGACCGCCTATCTGAACTGCCCGATGGACCGCGATCAATACGAGGCGTTCATCGACGCGCTGGCCGCGGCCGACAAGACCGAATTTCACGAGGGCGAAACCGCAGGCTATTTCGACGGCTGCCTGCCGATCGAGGTGATGGCGGAGCGCGGGCGCGAAACCCTGCGCTTCGGCCCGATGAAGCCGGTGGGCCTGACCAACCCGCACCAGCCGGACGTAAAGCCCTATGCCGTTGTGCAGCTGCGCCGGGACAACAAGCTGGGCACGCTCTACAACATCGTAGGCTTCCAGACCAAGATGAAATACGGCGCGCAGGCCGACGTCTTCAAACGCATTCCCGGTTTGGAGAATGCCCGCTTTGCGCGGCTTGGCGGGATCCACCGCAACACCTTCCTGAACTCACCCACGCTGCTGGACGGTCAGATGCGCCTGCGCAGCAAACCCAACATCCGTTTTGCCGGGCAGATTACCGGCGTCGAAGGCTATGTCGAATCCGCCGCCATGGGGCTTTTGGCCGGACGGCTGGCAGCTGCCGAAATCCAGGGAAAGACGCTTGATACGCCGCCCGCCACCACGGCCACCGGCGCACTGATCACGCATATTTCCGGTGGCGCCGAAGCCAAGACATTCCAGCCGATGAACGTGAATTTCGGGCTGTTCCCGCCCGTCGAAGGGCTCAAGAGCGGGCGCCGGGGCCGCAAGGACCGCTACAAGGCGTATACCGACCGCGCCAAGGTCGATTGGCAGGGCTGGCTCAAGGGTTAACACTGGACAGTCCCGCACGCGGTCCTATCATGGGGCCATGACTGAGACATATCTGGACAAAGCCTATACCCCCCGCGACGCTGAAAGCACCAGACAGCTTTATGACGACTGGGCAGCGACTTACGATGAGGAAGTGGGGGCGCAAGGCTATGCCACCCCGCGCCGCTGCGCCGAGGCGCTGGCGGCCCATGTGGACGATCCGAGCGTGCCGTTGCTGGATTTCGGGTGTGGAACAGGGCTGTCCGGGCTGGCATTCAAGATGGCGGGATTTCAGACCATTGATGGCATGGACCTGTCGCCGGACATGCTGGCACAGGCAAGGGCGAAAAACGTCTATCGCACCCTGACGCAGATAGACAGCGATACACCGATCCCGACAAGCTATGAGTTGATCGCCGCTGTGGGGTCGATCGGTGCGGGCGCGGCCCCCATTTCGGTTTTTGACCAGATCATGCACGCGCTGCCACAGGGGGGCAAATTGGTCTTTTCCTTAAACGACCACGCGCTGGCGGAACCTGAGAACATGATGCGGCTGAACGAATGGCTCGACTGTGGCGCCGCCCGGTTGCTGTTTTCGGAATACGGCCCGCACCTGCCCGGCCTCGACATGAACTCACACGTCTACGTGATCGAAAAGGCGTGAGCTTTACCACCCGGTTCGCGCCATCGCCAACGGGGCCGCTGCATCTGGGGCATGCCTATTCCGCGCTGCTGGCGTCGGATATGGCGCGTGATGCGGGGGGCGCATTCCTGCTGCGGATCGAAGATATCGATCAGGCCCGCGCGCGCCCCGAGTGGGAGGCCCGGATTTACGAAGATCTGGCTTGGTTGGGGCTGGAGTGGCCCGTGCCGGTGATGCGGCAATCGGACCGGATGGCAGCCTATCGTGAAACGCTTGAAACGCTGTGGCGGCGCGGGATGACGTTTGCCTGCACCTGCACGCGGCGCGATGTGGCGGCGGCTGCCTCAGCCCCGCAAGAAGGCGCCGTGCCGGTAACCGGACCGGACGGGATCGTCTATCCCGGCACCTGCCGAAGCCATCACAGCCATGGCGGCACCCTGCCCTTTCCAGCCGACGCGGCCGCGCGCCTCAACGTGAATGATGCGCTTCAAAGCATTGATACAAAGGGATCACTCGGATTTTTCGAAACCGGGCAAGGCCCCGCGGGAGAGACCGGCGAAATCCGCTTTACCGCCGAATTCGTGAAAAATCAGATCGGAGATATCGTTCTGGCGCGGCGCGATATGGGCACGTCCTATCACCTTTCCGTAGTGCTCGACGATGCAGCGCAGGGTGTGACGCATGTGGTGCGGGGGCAGGATCTGTTCGAGGCGACAAAAATCCACGTACTGCTGCAACGGCTTCTGGGGTTGCCCACGCCGGTCTACCACCACCACCGTCTGATCCGCGACGCAGCGGGCAAAAGGCTGGCCAAACGCGACGACGCCCGCGCCATATCGCTGTTCCGCAGTGAAGGCGCCAGCCCGCAGGACATTCGCGCGATGGTGGGGCTCTAACGTCGTCGCAGACGTCACCCAGCGGCGATCACCTCGGTCTCCTTGTCGGCATCGACACGGGTGTAGAAACAGCTGCGCCGCCCGGTATGGCAGGCCGCACCGACCTGCTCGACCTGCATCAGGATACAGTCGCGATCGCAATCCACGCGCAACTCCCTGAGGGTCTGCACATGGCCCGACGTCGCCCCCTTGGCCCAGAATTCCTGCCGCGAGCGGCTCCAATAGGTGACTTGTCCGGTCTCGAGCGTGCGCATCAGGCTTTGCGCATTCATCCACGCCATCATCAGCACCTCGCCGGTGACATGATCCTGCGCAATGGCCGGGATAAGCCCCGCATCGTTGTATTTCAGGGTCGAGGGATCAAAGGACATCGTGTCTCACCTAAATGTTTTTGGCATCCTGCGCCGATGCGCCTATGTAGAGAGTCCTGAGATAAAGGAAAAGTCATGTCGAACGAAGGCGATCTGATCAAACTCTACTCCGCGCGTATTCTCGCACTTGCCGCCGACATCCCGCACTTGGGGCGGCTTGCGAACCCGGATGCGACGGTCACGCGCCGGTCCCCGCTGTGCGGGTCCACCGTAACGGTGGACGTGCGGGTCGAGGATGGGATTTTGGTGGATCTGGGACAGGACGTGAAGGCCTGCGCATTGGGTCAGGCCGCGGCGGCAGTCACGGCGGCGGCGGCAATTGGACAGCCGCTTGCGGTGCTCGAGCGCGGGCGCGATCAATTGAAGGCGATGCTGAAAGGCAAGGGCGGCGTGCCCGAGGCCCCCTTCGAGGGATTCGAAGTTCTGAGCCCGGCGGTGGATTACAAGAATCGCCATGCCTCCATCCTGCTCAGCATCGAAGCGGTGACCGAGGCGGTCGCGCAGGCCCGCGAAGGCGTGGCGTCCTCCTGACCCCAACGCGGCACGCGAAAAAAAGCGCCGCACATCCAGAAGGATGGCGGCGCAAGGAAAGCGTTCCCCATGTGGGACCCAAATAACGGTTTCGGGGTGGCAACCCCTTGGCGTGGTCAGGACAGGCAGGTCATTTCACGTCGCATCAGGTTGGGACAGATGCAAAAACCGTCATTGGCACGAGAGCGCAGGCAGAAATCAGACAAGTCCGGGAAGATGCAGGCCGACCATCAGCATCACGACCAAGGCAGCCGCTCCTGCGGCGTCCTGCAACAGCGTCGCTTGCGACCGCGATGCGATGGATTTGATCGTTTTGTAAAGGGTCATGTTCACCTCCCGTTCCTTGTTGCCTCTTTGTTCTCACACAATTAACCCTTCGTAAAGAACTTTTTGAGAACATTTGTGAACAAATTGGAAAAGGAGAACCTAACCCACTGACATCAAACGGATTGCCTCGTCCTGCCGCATCAGCCACAGCAGCAGGCGAACGGCTTGGCCCCGCTCTGTCCCTAGAGTGGGGTCATCCGACAGCAATTTGCGCGCGTCCGACTGGGCCACCGCCATGAGGGCTGATTGCTTTTCGAGATCCGCCACCTTGAAGCGCGGAACACCTGATTGCGCGGTGCCGATCAAGTCCCCGGTGCCGCGCATCTTCAGATCCGTCTCGGCAATGACGAAACCGTCCTCGGTTTCGCGCAGCACTTCGAGTCTCTGACGTCCTGTTTCACTCAGCGGCGCGCGATACATCAGCAGGCAGCTGGACGCAGCTGATCCGCGCCCGACCCGGCCCCGCAACTGGTGGAGCTGGGCCAGTCCGAAACTTTCCGCACGTTCGATCACCATGATAGATGCGTTCGGTACATCAACGCCCACCTCGATCACGGTGGTCGCGACAAGTAGCTTTGTCTCCCCCCGCTGGAAGGCGGCCATTGCCGCGTCCTTGTCCGCCGGGGGCATCTGCCCGTGGACAAGCCCCACCGCACCTTCGCCAAGGACCGCGCGCAGACGTTTGAAGCGTTCCTCGGCCGCGGTCAGATCGCTGACCTCGCTCTCCTCGACCAGCGGGCAGACCCAATAGCACTGCCGCCCGTCCGCCATGGCTCCGCGCAGGCGGTTGATGACCTCGTCGTACCGTTCGGTGCTGATCAATACAGTCTGGATCGGTTTGCGTCCGGGCGGCTTTTCATCAAGAACACTGACGTCCATATCGCCATATTGCGCAAGCGCAAGGCTGCGCGGGATCGGCGTGGCCGTCATGACCAGCACATCCGCCTGACGCCCCTTGCGCCCAAGTTCAAGGCGTTGACGCACTCCGAACCGGTGCTGTTCGTCAACCACCGCAAGCCGCAGGTCGTCGAAGATGACGCTTTCCTGAAACACCGCGTGAGTCCCGACAAGGATCTGGATATCACCCCGCTCCAACGCCGCCAGCTTGGCCACGCGCTCCGCCCCCTTGTCGCGGCCGGTCAGGATCTCCAGGACCACTCCCGCGCTTTCCGCCAGAGGACGCAGCCCCTGCAAATGCTGACGGGCAAGGATTTCCGTTGGCGCCATCAGCACCCCCTGCCCCCCGGCCTCGACCGCCGCGAGCAGCGCCATGAAAGCGACCAACGTCTTGCCCGCGCCCACGTCCCCCTGCAACAGCCGGTTCATGCGCCGATCCGTCGCCATATCTGCCGTGATCTCGGCGATGGCACGCGATTGCGCGCCTGTGAGCTGATAGGGAAGGCTTTTCAATACCTTGCCCTGAAGCACGCCGGTGGCTTTGCCCGGACGGCCTTTCTTGCGGCGCTCGACCTGCCGGGCCAAGGCCAGCGTGACCTGATGGGCAAAAAGCTCGTCATAGGCGAGCCGTTCGCGCGCCGGAGAGGTCTGGCCAAGATCCTTGAGCGACGCGGGATCATGCGCCGCGGCCACCGCATCGGCAAAATCGGGCCAGCAGGATTTCAACTTTTGCCCGGTGTCGATCCATTCGCCCATCACCGGCACCCGCGCAAGTGCCGCGCGCGTGGCCTTGTACATCGTTTTCTGGGTCACCCCGTGGGTCAGCGGATAGACCGGCTCAAAGCTGGGGATACTGCCCGCTTCGTCCTCCGGAACGGTGAAATCGGGGTGCACCATTTGCGGGATACCATCAAACAGCTCGACCCGGCCCGACACCACACGGCGGCTGCCTTCGGGCAACTGGCGTTGCCAGAAATCGCCGCGCGCATGAAAAAAGACCAACTGAAATGTTGTCTGCGCGTCTGTCACATGGATCCGATAGGCGCCCCCCTTGCTGCGCGGGGGGGTGTGTTTGCCAATGGTCACCGCGACCGTCAGCGTGGTGGGAAATGCGGCCCCCTGCACCGTGGGGATCAGGCGCCTGTCGATGCCCGAATAAGGCAGCGTGAACAGCAGGTCACGCGGCGCCTGAACGCCCAG
The DNA here is from genome assembly GCA_041573235.1 of Sulfitobacter sp. Lineage (GTDB taxonomy): Bacteria > Pseudomonadota > Alphaproteobacteria > Rhodobacterales > Rhodobacteraceae > Sulfitobacter. The sequence continues at coordinate 21,636 of JBFFQZ010000009.1, forward strand.
TTGCATCAAATTCTGCGCCGTCTTGGGCCCCACGCCTTCAAGCGTTTCAAGCTTGGCAAAAAGCGGGAACAAGGGTTCGGGCCGGGTGTTCATGCGTCTGCGATCAAGGCCAGCCAGCCATCTTCATCCAGCGTTTCCACCCCCAGTTCGGCCGCCTTCTTTGCCTTAGATCCGGCCCCCGGACCCGCCACCAGCAAATCGGTCTTGGCGCTGACCGATCCCGACACCTTTGCGCCCAGCCGCTCTGCGCGGGCTTTGGCCTCGGCGCGGGTCATTTTTTCGAGCGTCCCGGTAAAGACCACCGTCTTTCCCGCGACCGGAGAGCCCGTCGTGTCGGCGCGTTTCGCCTCAAGCACGGTCAGCTGATCCACCAGACGGTCAATCGACGCGTGCTCGGCCTCCTGAGCGAAGGCGCCGACGAGCGATCCGGCCATGACCGCGCCCACGCCATCGATCCCGATCAATTCGTCCCAGGCCGCCCCCTCGTGGTCGCGCGCGTCTTTCATCGCCCTATCCAGCGCCTCCCAGGTGCCATAGTGCAGCGCGATCATGTTCGACGCCGCCTCGCCCACGTGGCGAATCCCGAGACCGAAGATCAGGCGCGCCAGCGGGATCGTTCGCTTGTCCTCGATGGCATCAAACAGCGCCGCGGCGGATTTTTCGCCCCAGCCTTCGCGGTTTTTCAATTGTCTGGGGCCGCTGCCATAGCGGGCGCGCAGGGTGAAAATATCCGCAGGTTCAGCAATCCAGCCGTCGGCATAAAGCTGTTCCACCTGCTTGGCGCCCAGCCCCTCGATGTCAAACGCCGCGCGTGAGACGAAATGTTTAAGCTTTTCAACTGCCTGCGCGGGGCAGATCATACCCCCGGAACAGCGCCGC
>JBFFQZ010000010.1:0-22267 GCA_041573235.1 Sulfitobacter sp.
CAAGATCTGCGCGCACCCAGTATATGCCCGAAGCTGCCGGGCTCAATCCATAGCCAATGCACTGGATGCCAGATTGAAGGCCTTGCGCATGACCGTGGGCAGGTCGCTTGGTTGAAATTCGCCCTGGGCGCGGAAGGCGCCGCGCTGAGGCACCGTATCCTCCGGCAGCTCGGCCAGCATGATCCGCAGGATCAGGTGGAAATGGGTGAAGGTGTGGCGCACCTCGCCCTCGGCCTCTTCCCAGTCTCCCTGTGCGGGCGGGGCGCTGTCGGGGTGGGGCTGTGCGGTATCGATCCACTCTGATCCGGGCCAGCCCAGCATGCCGCCCAGCAGCCCCTTGTCGGGCCGCGTCTCAAGCAGCCACGCGCCGTCCGCCCGGCGGCCCAGATAGACAGTGCCATGGCGCACCGGCTTGGGTTTTTTCGGTGCCTTGCGCGGCAACTCGGCCATGGTCCCTGCCGCGCGCGCCGCACAGGGGGTGCGCCAGGGGCAAATCCCGCATGCGGGCGATTTCGGCGTGCAGATCGTCGCCCCCAGATCCATCACCGCCTGCGCGTAGTCGCCGGGCCTGACGGGCGGCGTCAGCGCCTGTGCCTTTTCCATCAGCAGCGGCTTGGCCTCGGGCAGGGGGGTGTGAATGTCGTGGATCCGCGCCATCACCCGCTCCACGTTGCCATCCAGAACCGCATGCGGCAGATCGAACGCGATCGATGACACGGCCGCGGCCGTATAGGGACCGATCCCCGGCAGTCTCAAAAGCGCCGCGTGATCGGCCGGGAACACGCCGTCATGCTCTGCAACCACGGCGCGGGCGCATTTGAGCAGGTTCCGCGCGCGCGCGTAGTATCCAAGCCCGGCCCACTCCGCCATCACATCCGCATCCTGCGCCGCAGCCAGGTCACGCACCGTGGGCCAGCGGGTGATGAAGCGGATGAAATAGTCCCGCACCGTCGCCACGGTGGTCTGCTGCAGCATGATCTCGCTCATCCAGACGGCATAGGGGTCGGGGCGCACCCCGTCGCGCCGCGCCGCAGGGCCTACCCGCCACGGCATCGCGCGCGCGTACCGGTCGTACCACGCCAACAGGATGACATTCATGTTATCTGTCTCACGCATTCTTTATGTCCCCGGGCGCAATCCGATGGTGGCAGGCGGGGCGCCATGCGCTATGCTCTGGAACACCGGCCCGGACCCGTGATAGGTCCTTCCGCAGCAATATGAAAGAACCCCATGCCTCCGCGCCGCCCCACAACCAAAGGCTTTGCCCGCACCTCCAGCCTGCTCACGCAGCGGATCCGGCAGGCGTCCGAAAGCCGCGGCTTTGCGCAGTCACGGCTGCTGACCAATTGGGTCGAGGTCGTGGGCGAGGAAACCGCCGCCATCGCCCGCCCGGTCGAGGTGTCCTATGGCCGCAGCGGGATGGGGGCGACGCTGACGCTGCTGACCACGGGGGCCAACGCGCCGGTGCTCGAGATGCAAAAGGAACAGCTGCGCGCCAAGGTGAACGCGATCTACGGCTACAATGCCATCGCACGCGTGCGGGTGACGCAGACGGCTGCAACGGGATTTGCAGAAGGACGCGTCGCGTTCGAACACGCCCCGAAAAAGACCAAAGCCCCCCCGGACCCCGCCCTGCGTGCCAGAGCCTCGCAGACGGCGGCCCCCATCGGGGACGACAGCCTGCGCGAAGCGCTTGCCCGGCTGGGCGAAAACATTCTGACAAAGAACAGGGACCAGGCCAGCGCTGGCCTGCCCAAACCTGAAAAAAGCCTGAAATAAGGAAGCAACAGATGGACCGTAGAAATATTCTCCTTGGCGGCATTGCCGCGGCCGGACTGGGCGGCTGGTATCTGACCAGCGGAACCGGTGGGCCGACCTCTGCCTATCCAGACGCGCCTCTGCCGGGTGCCGCCAATGCCCAGACCGCCGATGTCGATACGTCGGGCATTCAGGACATGGTGATCGGCAACCCCGACGCCACGGTCGAGATCATCGAATACGCGTCCTATACCTGCCCGCATTGCGCCCGTTTCCACGCGGGTCCCTACAAGCAGCTCAAGGCCGATTACATCGACACCGGCAAGATCAGGTTTGTCTACCGCGAAGTCTATTTCGACCGCTACGGTCTGTGGGCATCGCTGTTGGCGCGCTGCGGCGGGCCCGAGAAATTCTTTGGCATCACCGATCTGATCTACGCCGGTCAGGCGGAATGGTCCCGTGCCGGAAGCCCCGCCGAGATCGTTGAAGAACTGCGCAAGATCGGGCGCCTAGCCGGTATGGACAGCGACACCATCGAGGCCTGCCTGCAGGACGGTGAACAGGCCAAGGCGATGGTCGCCTGGTACCAGCAGAACGCCGAACGCGACGGCATCGACAGCACGCCCAGCTTTGTCATCAACGGCAAGAAGGTCGCCAACATGGCCTATCCTGACATGAAGGCACTGATCGAGGAGGCGCTGGGCAGCTGATGGCATCTCCGCTCGAAGGGTTGAAAGTCATCGAACTGGCACGCGTGCTGGCGGGTCCCTGGGCCGGTCAGACGTTGTCGGATCTGGGCGCGGACGTGATCAAGGTGGAAAGCCCGCAGGGCGATGACACCCGGCAGTGGGGCCCCCCCTTCGTGACGCGTGACAGCGACAGGTCGGCGGCCTATTTCCACTCGGCCAACCGGGGCAAGGCGTCGGTCACCGTCGATCTGCGCACCGATGAGGGCAAGGCGCGGATGCATGCGCTTCTGGCCGATGCCGACATCCTGATCGAGAATTTCAAGACCGGCGGCCTGGCCAAATACGGCATGGATTACGCGAGCCTGAAAGACGCCTATCCACAGCTGATCTACTGCTCCATCACCGGCTTCGGGCAGGACGGCCCCTATGCCCACCGCGCGGGCTATGATTTCATCATCCAGGGGATGTCCGGCCTGATGTCGATCACCGGAGAGCCTGACCGGCAGCCGCAAAAACACGGCATGGCGATCACCGACATCTTCACGGGGATCTACGCGACGACGGCGATCCTTGCGGCGGTGCACCAGCGTCAGAGCACGGGGCAGGGACAGCAGATCGACATGGCGCTGCTCGATTGCGCGGTGGCGATCACCGGCAATCAGGCGATGAACTATCTGACCACGGGCACCCCGCCTTCACGGCTGGGCAACGCGCACCCCAACCTCACGCCCTACGAGGTGTTCGAGACATCGGATGGCCACCTGATCATCGCCACTGGCAACGACGGACAGTATCATAGACTTTGCCAGCTTCTGGGACTGGACGACATGGCCCATGATCCGCTGTTTGCAAACAACGCGGCGCGTGTCGCCAACCGCGCGCAAATGATCGAGCGGCTGAGCGGCGCGACCCGCACCCGCACCCGCGACGATCTGCTGGATGCCTGCGAGGCGCACAACGTGCCGGCCGGACCGATCAACGACATGGAAGACGTGTTCAAGGATCCGCAGGTCATCGCGCGCGGCATGAAGATCGAGCTGGACGGCGTCCCCGGTATCAGCTCGCCGTTCAAGTTTTCGGGCGCCGAACTTTCTCTGCACCGCCCGGCGCCGAAACTGGGGGAAGACGACTGAGGCGGGTATCGATTTTTTTGAAAAAAATCGGCCCGGAATTTTTCAAAAATTCCGATCTATACCGCGCTGTCTGCGATCTTTTTCAGGGCGTCCCACAAGGCGTTGTCGTCGGTCATCCGCAACCGCACGGGAAGGGTGATCACCTTTGAGCGAAACGCGGGCGGCAACCGCACCGCGTCCTTCTCGGTTGTGACCAGCTGTGCGCCCTGCGCTCGGGCGTCCGCTTCCAGCCGCCCCAGCAGCGCGCCGGTCAGGGGTTGGTGATCCTCAAGCGGCTCGGCATGCACCAACGTGGCTCCCAGGCCGCGCAGCGTGGCAAAGAATTTCTCCGGGTGCCCGATCCCCGCGAAGGCGAGCATCGGCGTATCGGTCCAGTCCATCCCCGTCTGCAAGGGCGCGAGCGCGGCGCGCACATGCGGCAGGTCGCGGCGGTGCAGGTCGCGCCGCGCGAATGCCTCTTGCGCTGCGTCGTCGCCGATCGAAAGCAGCAGATCGGCGCGCTTCAAGCCTTCTGCCACCGGCTCCCGCAGGGGGCCTGCGGGCAGGCATAATCCGTTGCCGAACCCTTTGTCGGCGTCCACCACCACGATGCTCAGGTCATAGGCCAGCGCGGGATTCTGAAACCCGTCGTCCAGCACGATCACCCTGGCCCCGGCTTCCTGCGCCGCGCGCGCCCCCGCGGCACGGTCCCTTGCGACCCAGACTTCGGCGAACGCGGCCAGCAGCAGAGGCTCGTCGCCGACCTGTGCCGCGCTGTGGCGCGCGGGATCGACCCTGACCGGCCCCTCGAGGCTGCCGCCATACCCGCGCGATACCACATGCGCCTCGGCGTAGAGATCGCGCAGCCGCTCGACCACCGCGATGACGGTGGGCGTCTTGCCCGTGCCTCCCGCGTTGATGTTGCCGACGCAAATCACCGGTACGTTCATCCTGACACGGGGCCCGCGCGCCAACCTGCGTGCGGTGGCCGCCGCATAGAGCGCCCCCAGCGGCTGCAACAGCCGCGCCCGCAGGCCGGGCCGCGGCATATGCCAGAATCCGGGCGCGCGCATCAACCAGCACCCCGCTGCGTGTCCAGCGTGTCCTGAACCAGATCGGTGATCTTGTCCGCCAGCGCCGCTCCTTCGCTCACCACGTCCCACCCGGCGTGCGCCCTCAGCGCCGCCTGATCCGGCGCCACCAGCCGCGATATCGCCGTGCCAAGCGCCGCCTTGTCGTTGATGATCCGCGCCGCGCCGGCAGCCGCAAGCCGTGAATAGCTCGGCAGATAGCGCCCGACCCGCGGACCATAGAGCACCGCCGATCCCAGCGCCGCCGCCTCCAGCGGATCGCTGCCGCCCGGTCCGGGTACCAACGAACTGCCCAGAAACGACACCGGCGCCACGCGATAGAACAGGCCCACATCGCCCAGATCTTCCGCGATCAGAACCTGCGTGTTTTCGTCAGGGTATTGCCCGTCATCCCAGCGCAGCACCCGGAAATCCTGTGCCCGCGCCTCGCTGGCGACCTTGTCGCCCGTCAGCCCCCCGGCAGGCCGCAACACCAGCAACAGCCGGTGCGACAGCCTGAGCGCCTGCCGGTGGGCGCCGAGCACCGTGTTCAATTCTCCCGGTTCCACGCCATTGGCAAACCAGATCGCCCGCCCCACACAGGCCGCTGCCAACTCGACCACATCCTGCTCGTCACACGGCAGCGCCTGCCCACCGGCCCGCAGCGCAGTGGTGATTTCGATGTCGTCCCGCGACAGGCCAAGCTGCATCAGGCGGCGGGCCGCCGCGGATGTACAGGCCATCACGGTGGAAAACCGCGGCAGCAGCTTGCGCGACACGTCCGGCAACCAGCGGTCGCGGCGTCCATCAAAACCTGCCACCTCCGCATTGATCAGGATCATCGGGCAACCTCTCTCCGACGCTGCGATGATCAGGTTCGGCCTCAGCCCGCCCCAGGTCCACAGACAGGTGTCCGGCGCCCAATGATCCAGGAACGCGGCCACGCTTTCGGGATGTTCCTCGGGCGCTTCGGCGAAAAAGATGCCGCCGGACCGGCCGCTCTCTGGTATCGCGTGTTCGGTGTGAGGAGCCGCCAGCGTGATCATCACGCTCAGCCGTTGTCGGCTGTTGACCTGTCGCATGGCAAGGTCCCGCACCGCGAGCAGGTCGTGCGCGTCGCCGCAATGGATCCACAGTAGCTCGCCCTCCGGACGCGACCGGTCCAGCGCGGGTGCCCGCGCCTCGCCCCGCCGCGTCAGCGCGCGATACGCCGACAGACCCAGAACACCGACCATCGCCCGGCTCAGCCCAGCGCTTCGGTGGGGGACGCGGCCGCGCCCTCATCCAGCAGACGGTGCAGGTGGGCGATGAAATACCGCATATGGGCATTGTCCACCGTGCGCTGCGCTTCGTTCTTCCAGGCGTCGTATGCAGAGGCATAATCCGGGAAGATTCCGACGATATGCAGGTCATCGACATTCTTGAAGGCGGTCTTGCCGGGGTCGACGAGCTCTCCGCCAAAGACAAGATGCAGGCGTTGTGTCATGCAAGGTCCCTCGCTGTGATGATCCGTGTGTGCACGCCTTGGGGCCGCGCCGTCAAGCGCTCAGGCCAGCGCCGCAATCAGCCCGGCCTGCATCGCCGCCCCGCCTGCCACGACCCCGTCCAGCCGGGGATCGGCGTTGTTGAACCGCAGCGGCACGCCGCGACGGTCGGTGATCCGCCCGCCTGCCTCGGCGACAATCAGCGCGCCCGCCGCGATGTCCCATTCCCAACTTGGCCGCAGGGTCAGCATGCCGTCGAACCGCCCCTGCGCCACCAGCCCCAGCCGATAGGCAAGCGACGGGCGGTAGGCCGGCGTGAACGCGGGCCGCGCCCCGCTGCGCCACAGGTCACCGGCCATCATCGGCTTGGCGGCCAGGATCGTGGCCTCTTCGATGCGCGCGACGCCGGATGCGGCGATGGGCGCGCCATTCAGGGTCGCGCCGCCCCCCCGCGCCGCCGCATAGAGCCTGTCGAGCCGCGGCAGATAGACGACCGCCGCAGTGATCTGGCCCCGCTCAGCCACGGCAAGCGCGTGCGCCCAGGTGTCGGCCCCTTCGGTAAAGCTGCGGGTGCCGTCGATCGGATCGACGATGAAGACGCGATCCTGCGATAGCCGACCGGCGCCGTCCTCGGATTCTTCCGACAACCAGCCATAGTCCGGGCGCGCGCGCTGCAGCACCTGGTGGAGCAGGCCGTTCACGGCCAGATCCGCCTCGGTCACCGGGCCCGCGCCGTCCGGTTTTTCCCAGCGCCGCGCTGTTTGCCCGGTAAAGCTGGTCGCGACCCGGCCCGCCATGCGCGCCGCGTCGATCAGGAGGGGCAGATCAGTCGCCGGCAAGTGTCATCCCCGGCACCAGCAGCGACGGCACCACGCGGCTCAGATACAGGCGCGCGTCGTTGGCAGGCACCAGCCCGCACAGCATGTCGCGCAGGTTGCCCGCGATGGTGCATTCGTTGACCGCATGGGTGATCTCGCCGTTCTCGACCCAGAGGCCCGCAGCACCGCGCGAATAATCGCCGGTGTTGGGGTTGATCGTGGCACCGATCATCGACGTGACCAACAGCCCCGTGCCCATGTCGCGGATCAGATCCTCGCGGCTGGCATCGCCCTGCGTCATGGTGACATTCCAGGTGCCGGGCGACGGCCCCGACCCGGTGCCGCGTGCGGCATTCCCGGTCGAACTCATCCCAAGCTGCCGTGCCGTCTGCAAATCCAGTGTCCAGCCTTTCAGGATGCCGTCCTCGACGATCGCCCGGCGTGCGGTGGGCAGGCCCTCGGCGTCGAACGGGCGGCTGCCGGAGGTGCGCGGCCGGTGCGGGTCCTCGATCAGGTCGATCCCGCGCGGCAGCACCTGCGTGCCCAGCGCATCGCGCAGGAACGACGCGCCGCGGGTGATCGCGCTGCCGTTCACGGCGCCCAGCAGGTGACCGATCAGACTGCTGGCAACCCGTTCGTCGAACAACACCGGATAGGCGCCTGTGGGAGGCTTGCGCGCCTCCAGCCGGGCGAGCGCGCGCTCGCCCGCGCGGCGTCCGATGTCCGAGGGGGCGCGCAGATCGGCCTGAAAGATCCGGCTGTCGCCGTCGTAATCGCGCTCCATCCCCGCGCCGCTGCCCGCAATCGCGACACAGCTGGTGCCCCGATCCGTGCGCCGGTAGCCGCCCGCGAACCCGTTGCTTGCGGCAAGGTGCACCTCGCGCGCGCCATAGCCTGCGCTGGCGTCCGACACCTGCGTGATGCCCGCGACCGACAGCGCCGCCGCCTCGGCCTCGGCGGCATCGGCCTGCAACGCGGCGGGCGAGGGTTCATCGCTGGGATCGTGAAGCTCAAGCGCGGCAACATCCACGTCGCGCGCCAGCTGGCCGGGATCGGCCAGGCCCGCATGTGGGTTCTCGGGCGCCTCGCGGGCCATCGCGACTGCGCGCTCTGCCATCTCGCGCACGGTGCGCAGCGACGTGTCCGAAGCCGATACGACCGCCACCCGCTGCCCGACGAAGACGCGCAGGCCGATGTCCGTGCTTTCCTCGCGCTGCGCTTCTTCCAGCGCCCCGCCGCGCACATCCACCGACAGCGACGTGCCGCGCACGGCCATCGCGTCCGCCGCGTCCGCGCCCGCCTGCGTTGCCGCCTCCAGCAGCGCGCCGGTCAGCGCCTCAAGGGCCTGCGTCATAGAACTCTCCTTTTTCAACCGTAGAGGTAGCGGCGCCCCCGCCCCCCCGCAAGAGCAGCGACCAAAAGAAAAGGGCGGCCCGCCGCCGCCCCCTCATGGTCCGATGCTGCACAATGCCGCCCCGTGAAGGCTCAGCCGGTCACTTGATACGTTGACCATTCGCGAGGATCTGCCCTTCGGCGTTGAACTCGATCGTCGAATTTAGCGTATCCGGTGCCTCGCCGGGGACCGCGAACATGCCCAGCATCATCCGTGCGCCCATCGCCTGCTGTTCCGGCAGCACGCCCAACGCCACCAGCCTGTCTAGCAGGCCATTGCCCCCGGCAAGCGAGATCTGGATGTCGCCCACCGGCTTGGGAAAGCCGGGCAGGGTCGTCTTGTCGGCGTTGTCGAACACCATGTCACCCTTGGCATTCAACGTCGCACCGACCGCGTCGATGGTCATCGTGTTGAGCGTCAGCGCGCTGACCTCGCCGGGGCTGGTGCCGCGCGTGGCGATCGCAGTTGCCGCCTGCGGATCCAGGAAATCGAACAACAACCGGGCCTTGCCGGTCAGGTCCAGGGCGACTGTGGCCGGATCACGCGGCAATTGCCCCTCCGGGTCGAACAGGCCCCAGATCACGTTGGACATGGTGAAATCGGTCATGTTGAACGCCAGCGCGAAATCCTGTGGCGTGTCCGATTTCGCAACCGGCATAAGCATTTCGAACCCGGTCCGGGCCATCTGCGCGAACAGCGGCAGCGGCAGCTCGGCCAGCTGCGCACCGACCTCGACATTCTCCGAGGACACGTCATACCGCACTCCGGCCGTGCTCATCCCCACTTCAAGCCGCGTGGCGCCCGTTGCGGTCTTGATCCGGCTCGTGCCCTCGGGCGCGGTCACCTCGATCTCGGTCACCGCGCCGCTGGTCGTAAAGGCACCGTCCACCGCCAGCCCGGAGGCCAGCAGGGTGTTCATGTCCGTGGCCGATCCGCTCGGCGGCATGGGCAGATTTGTGGTGCCGACATAGCCTGCCGTTTCCGCCGTGGTCTTGAACGAAATGGTTTCAGGCTCGTCAGGCGGATTCATGAACATCTCGTAGACCATGTTGGCCACCTGATACGATTGCTCATAGCTGCGCGTCTGTCCCACGGTCACCGTGGTGGACTCGCGCAGGTTCTCGCCGCTCAGTCGGAATGTCGCGTCTGACGAGTCGTAGGTCTCGCCTTCGACGGTCATCCCGGTCAGCGCGATCGCAATCGTATCGGCCGCATAATCATAGACGATCTGCGCCGGTGTGCCGCTCGCGGTGCCACGCTGGCCGGTCTGGCTGAGCACCGCGTCGAAGCGCGCGGGCTGATCGACACCCCCGGGCACGATTTCAAGGCTCATCGGCAGGCTGTCCGGCAGCGCCACGTCCACCGTGCCATCGGCGTTTTCCACGAACCGCAACGCTCCCATCCGCAGCGTGATCGCCTCCATGTCCGGACCGCCGTTGATGGCCACGGCGATGTCGCTGACCTCCAGTACCGAACCGATCATGCTTTCCGTCGCGCTCACGCTGTAGCCCACCCCCTCGATATACGCGCGCCAGTCGCCCCACACGTCGGCAGCGCTCAGTTCCGCATGGGCGGTGCCCGCGACCAGCGCCAGCGCGGTCGAAAAGGTCAGGGTGCGGGGAAAAAACATCGGGGTAATCCTCTCGGTCAATATTGTGGCGAGAGCCTCTTCCAAAGCAGCATCGGGGTCAAGGGCCTGCGCCTGCGGGGCTGGCCCCGGCGGCGCGGACAGGATACCACTGCCCCCAAAGCGGGCGGGGACCCGCGCACCAGAGATCAAATGGGAGCCATAGACATGGATATGACCGGAAAAACCGTGCTGATCACCGGCGCCAGCCGCGGCATCGGCGCCGAAGCCGCGCGTGTTTTCGCCAACGCGGGCGCCAACGTGGCGCTGCTGGCGCGCTCGCAGGATGACATCGCCGCGCTGGCCGGTGAAATCGGCGACCGCGCCATCGCCATCCCCTGCAACGTCGCACGCTTTACCGAGGTTTCTTCGGCGGTGGAGACGACCGTGCAGGCGTTCGGCGGTCTCGACGTGCTGATCAACAACGCGGGCGTGGTCGATCCGATCAGCCACATCGCAGACGCGGACCCCGACGCCTGGGGCCAGCTGATCGACATCAACGTCAAGGGCGTGTTCTACGGCGTGCGCGCCGCGCTCCCGGCGCTGCGCGAGGGCGGTGGATCCGTGCTGACGATCAGCTCCGGTGCCGCGCATAACGCCATCGAAGCCTGGAGCGCCTATTGCGCGTCCAAGGCCGCCGTGAACATGTTCAACCGCGCGCTGCACCTCGAAGAGGCGGCCAACGGTATCCGCGCCATCGGCCTGTCGCCCGGCACCGTCGCCACCGAAATGCAGCGCACCATCAAGGCGTCTGGCATCAACCCTGTCAGCCAGCTCGATTGGGATGTCCACATTCCAGCCGACTGGCCCGCGCGCTGCCTCCTGTGGATGTGCAGCCCAGAGGCGGACACCTATTGCGGCGAAGAGATTTCCCTGCGCGAAGAGAACATCCGCCGCGCGGTGGGCCTGATATGATCGAGCTCGAGCAGGCGGACGGCATCTGGACCGTCACGTTGAACCGGCCCGACAAGGCCAATGCCCTGACCGAAGACATGCTGCGCGAGCTGTGCGAGATCATGGAGCGTGCACAGGACGCGCCCGCCGTGATCCTGACCGGCCGGGGCAAGATCTTCAGCGCGGGCGCCGATCTGGACGCCGCGCGTGCGGGCCTTGCCGTTTCGGATCTGTGGGAACGCCTTTCAGGCGCCATCGCGAAGCTGCCCGGCCTGACCATCGCGGCGCTGAACGGCACGCTGGCGGGCGGGGCGATGGGGATGGCTCTGGCCTGCGACATGCGGCTGGCGGTGCCGGGGGCGAAATTCTTCTATCCGGTGATGAAGCTGGGGTTCCTGCCGCAACCCTCCGATCCCGCACGCATGGCGGCGCTGATCGGGCCCGCCCGGACCCGGCTCATCCTGATGGGCGGCCAGCGGATTCTCAGCGACGAAGCCCTGTCCTTCGGCCTGATCGACCGCATCGTCGAGCCAGAGACGCTCGTCGACGCGGCCAAGGCGCTGTGTGTCGACACCATCGCGGCAGACCCGGTCACCGCGCATGCGATCAAACGGATGTGTTCATAGGGCCTTAACCACAGGTCGGTCTGTTAACGTATTGATAAATAAAGGGGAGTTACCCGTGGGTAACCCCCGCCAAGGGCGCGGGAATGCTGCCTTTTCGCGGTACGCCTGCCGTCTGCCCAACCGCTCAGATCAGCGGAACGAACGGCACATCACAGGCGCCTAGCACCAACAGCGACGCCAAAACCATCAATATACGCATGTCTGCTACTCCGTCTCGAACGACCCCTCCGGGCCCATTGCCACGCCCATATCACAGCCCGCCCCCAAGCACATGCCCCTCCGGCATGACCGGGCTTGCGCAGGGCGGCGTTTTGCCGACCGGCCCCTGCCTTGCGGTCCGGGTCTGCCGCTGCTGGCGCGGCGCGGGATCGGGTCCGGGGTTTCGTCACCCGGCAACCGGGCCACTTGATCCTCCCGTGCCCCTGCGCCAATAGAGTTGGGCGGACGCAGGGCAAAACAAAGGGCGCGGGTATGAATTTCGACCTCACGGACGATCCTCCGGCTGTCCGGCAGATCGCGGGCTGCGCCCTTCATGGCGACAGGCCCGTCCTCAGCCCCGCCGCACGGTCGCAATTCGCGCCGAACCTCAAACTGGACGACGGACCTTTGAAATACATGTCCATCCTGATTTCCCTGATCTTGAACCCGCTCTGGGACCGCCGCATCGAAATTCCCTGCCCGCACCGCAGGATCGTGGTCAGGGGCGCGCGGTCGGTGCCCGCCGCGACATGAAGCGCGCGGTCGTCATAGGCAGCGGACCGGCGGGGCTGATGGCGGCCGAAGAGCTGGCGCGCAGCGGCTTGCACGTCACGCTCTGCGAGGCGAAGCCGTCGGTCGGGCGCAAGTTCCTGATGGCGGGCAAATCGGGGCTGAACCTCACGCGGGTCGAACCCCGTGCGACCTTCAACCGCGCCTTTGCCGAGGCCGAAGGCGCGCTTTCCCCGATGCTGGCAGAGATGGACGCGCAGGGTGTGCAGGCCTGGGCCGAGGGGCTGGGTGAGGTGCTGTTCACAGGCTCGACCGGGCGGGTGTTCCCGACCGTGATGAAGGCTTCGCCGCTGCTACGCGCCTGGCTTGGACGGTTGCGCAGTCATGGTGTGCAGATCAACACGCGCTGGCAATGGGTCGGCTGGGACGGGCCGGGGCTGCAATTCCATACGCCCCAGGGGCCGCTGACGCTGTTGCCGGATGTCACCGTGCTGGCGCTGGGCGGCGCCAGCTGGTCGCGGCTGGGGGCCACGGGCGGCTGGACGCGGTTGCTTGCGCCGCGGGGCGTGGCGCTGGCGCCCTTTGCACCGGCCAACGCCGGGATCACCTGTGACTGGTCGGCGCATATGGACAAACATCTGGGGGCCGCGCTGAAGGGCATCGCGCTCGGCGCCGGGCCGTATGTGTCGCGCGGCGAGGCGGTGCTGTCGCGCCGGGGGCTGGAGGGCGGTGGCATCTACGCCGTCTCGCGCGGGGTGCGCGAAGGGCATGACCTGATCGTCGACCTGCTGCCGGACGTGACGTTGCGGGATGTGGCCGGGCGCCTTGGCCGTCCGCGTGGCAAGGCGACGCTGACCACCCACCTGCGCAAGGCGCTGGGCCTTGATGCGGCCAAGATCGCGCTGCTCTACGAGATGGCCGCGCCGCTGCCCGCTGACCTGTCGCTGCTGGCCCAACGGGTCAAATCGCTGACGATCCGCCACCAGGGGCTGCGCCCCATCGACGAGGCAATCTCGACGGCCGGCGGTGTTGCATGGGACGCGGTGGACGAGACGTTGATGCTGCGTGACATTCCGGGGGTCTACGTGGCAGGCGAAATGCTGGATTGGGAGGCGCCGACCGGCGGTTACCTGATCACCGCCTGCCTTGCCACGGGTGCCTGGGCGGGGCGGCATGCCGCCGCCCGCGCCCTGGGTTGAATTCTGTCAGAGCCTGCGTCGCTCAGGCGTCTTGGGCCTGCGCCGCCTTGAAGGCGGGGCGCTCACGCAGGGTCTGGGCCCAGGCGCCGAGCCGGTCATCGACCCGTGGAAACCCGGCCCCGATCGACCAGTTGATGCAATGGACGGCCAGCAGGTCCGGCACGGTGATCTCGTCTCCCATCAGGAAGGGGCCGCCGAGACGCTCCGCCAGCTGTGCCGCCGAGCGGGTGAACTCGGCCTTGAGGCTGTCCTTGACCTGCGGGATCCGCTGATCTTCTGGAAAGATAAAGCTGTGCTTTGCCGCCGCCCAGAGGATCGCGTCGAATTCGTCGATCAGCCACAAGGTCATCGCATCCTGATGCGCGCGCGCCACGGTGCCCGCGGGGGCCGTCATCGACCCGTGCTTGTCCGCGAGGTACTGCATGATCGCAACCGAATCGGTCAGCACCGCGTCGCCGTCCAGCAGCGCGGGCACCTTGCCCGAGGGGTTGTATTTCTTCGCATCCGGGCTGCGTGGGCCCGCCGGGATCACCTTGTAGGGCTGGCCCAGCTCTTCGAGCATCCACATCACCCGGAATGCCCGGGATTTCACTGTTCCGATAACCGTGTACATTGTCAGTCTCCTCAAGCGGGTTTTGAAAAGTGTTAACCGGTTTTGCACGTCTCGAACATGCGAAACCTTTGATCGCGGCCCGTCGCTGCCTGACGGATCATGTGGCGCCGAACATGGCCAGCCTGATGAACGTCCGCTCCATCAGCGCCATGGCCGGGGCCGTCTGAGCCGCCGAGCGCAGTTTTAGGTCCGTGTCGGTCAGCATCCCCAGGGCGGATTCCAGTTTCGGCGTACCCCATTGGCGGGCCTGCCGGATCGCCCGGTCGCGGTCGCGCACACCATAGACCGGCGCGCCGGGGGTGCATGCGATGCGGTGCAGCGTGCGGAAATGCCGTGTCGCCATGATGCTCAGCGTGACCGCGGTGACGCCCTGCGACTGCAACCGCCGCATCAGCGGGCCGATCTGCGCCGACTGCGTTTCGGCCACGACGTTGAGGATATCGTCCACCGCCGCCTCCACCGACGCGGGTGCGCAGGCGGCAATGTCATCAAGGCTGAGCGCGGTGTCGGGATCGTCAAGTTTGTAGAGCGACAGTTTCTCGATGGTTTGGCGGAAGTCGCCCGGATCAAGCGCGCGGGCAAGGTCTTCGAGCGCGCCCATCACGCTGCCGTCGGCGGCAAGGCGCGCGTCGGACAGAAGCCGCTCGATCTCGGCCCTGTCGGGCGGGTCGTCGTAGATGCCGAGGGCGTGGGCGTTCCGGTGCCCCTCGAACGCCTTGAGCAGTTTCGAGGTTTTCTTGAGGTCGCCCGCGCTGACCACGATCTGCGCGTCGCCCGGTTGCCAGTCGGCCATCGTGTCGATGATGATGCCAGCCACGAGTTCGTTTGCGCCTTCGACAAAGGCCGCGCGGGGGCCGGGGAAGAACCCGATCGCCTTGATCGCGTCCATCAACATCGCGGGCTCGCGGCGCAGGTCGCCCGCGGCGATTCGGGTCAGGCGCATTTCCTCTTCGGCCTGCGGACCCAGCAGCGCCTTGAGGTATTCCTGACGTTTCAACGCCACACGCATCGCGTCCCCGCCATAAAGCAGCAGGCCCAGCGTGTCCTTCGGCGGCTTGGCCAAGATGGGGGCTGCGTCGCGGCGGCTGAGTTTCATGGCGCGAGGTCGGCGGCAAAGAGCCGCGCGGTGATCTGATCCGCGAGGATGGTCATCAGCCGCTCCAGCGCGTCACGCTCCGCGGCAAGCGAGGCGACAGTGGTGCCGGTGGCTGAATAGGCGGTGAAATTCTCGACGCTGCCCGAGGTGTTGATGGTGCCGCTCAGGGTGTCGCGCAGCACGTAATCAGCACGGGCGACGAGGTTGAAGCGGGTGATGTCGCCGAGCGCGTTGATGGCAAGCCCGTCTTCGCGGGTGCGCAGCGTCAGATCCAGCGCATAGCGCGGCGCCGTCGTGCGCCCGAGGCGGGTTTCCAGCTGCCGGGTCAGCAGGTAACCCGCCGGGGTCGCTGGTTCCTGCACCTGCACCTGGCCGCGCAGGGCGGCACCGGTTCCGTCCGGGCCATGGACCGGCGTAAACCCGCAGGCGGCCAGCGCCAGCGGCAGTCCCAGAAACCAGCGGCGGCTATACAACGACATTCACGATTCGACCCGGCACGACGATCACTTTCTTTGGGGATGCTCCGTCGAGGATACGGATCACGGCCTCATGAGCAAGGGCGGCTTTCTCGACGTCTTCCTTGGGCATGTCGGCGGGCACGTCGATTTCGGCGCGGCGCTTGCCGTTGACCTGGATCGGCAGGGTGACGGTATCGTCCTTCAACATCGCTTCGTCGGCGGCGGGCCAGGGCGCGGTGGCGATCAGCCCCTCACCGCCCTGCGCGGCCCAGATGTCTTCGGCCAGGTGCGGCGTCATCGGTGACATCAACTGTGCAAGCGTCATGATCGCCGCGCGTTGCGCCCCCTTCGAAGCCTTTGATTTCTGCAGCGTCGCGGTAAAGCCGTAGAGCTTGGCGATGGCGGCGTTGAAGCCGAAGGATTCGACGCCCATCGTCACGTCGTGGATGGTCTTGTGCATCTGCCGCAGCAGATCGTCGTCGCCTTCGCCCGTGCCGTCATCGGCCATCGCCGCGATGCGGTCGGACAGGGTCCAGACGCGCGACAGGTGTTTGAACGCCGCCTCGGCGCCCGATGCGGTCCATTCGACGTCGCGTTCGGGGGGCGAATCGCTCAGCACGAACCAGCGGGCGGTGTCGGCGCCAAAGGCCGAGATGATGTGCAGCGGATCGACCACGTTGTTCTTGGACTTCGACATCTTGGCCGATGGGATGACCTCGACCTCGGCACCGCCGTCCTTGAGGAACGCGCGGTCGCCCTTCAACTCGACCTCTTCGGGGTAGTGGAACACCGGACGGCCATCGGGGCCGGTGGAGCGGTAGATCGCGTGCGTCACCATGCCCTGCGTGAACAGCGCGTCGAAGGGTTCGATCGCTGATTCCGGCAGGTGGCCGGTCATGTGCATCGCGCGGGCGAAGAAGCGCGCGTAGAGCAGGTGGAGAATCGCATGCTCGACCCCGCCGATGTACTGATCGACGTTCATCCAGTATTGCGCGTCTTCCATCACGGTGGGCGTGTCCGCGTGCGGCGCGGTGAAGCGCGCGTAGTACCACGACGAATCGACGAAGGTGTCCATCGTGTCAGGCTCGCGCAGGGCGGATTTTCCGCAGGACGGGCAGGGCGTCGTGCGCCATTCGGTGTGCCGGTCCAGCGGGTTGCCGGGGATGTCGAAGGTCACGTCCTCAGGCAGCTGGACGGGCAGGTTTTCTTTTTTCTCGGGGACCACGCCGCAGGCGTCGCAATGCACGACCGGGATAGGGCAGCCCCAGTAGCGTTGCCGCGACAGTCCCCAGTCGCGCAGGCGGTACTTGGTCACGCCCTGGCCCACGCCCTGCGATTCGCAGAAGGTGACGGCCGCGTCGATGGCCTCCAGCCCGGTCTGCCACTGCTCTCCGGCGAAGCCGCGGTTGTAGAACACTTTTTCCGTCTTGGGCGGCACATAGGCCGCATCGAGCCGGTCGTCGCTGTCTTCGCCGGGCAGGTAGGTCGCGATGATCGGCAGGCCGTATTTGGTCGCGAATTCAAAGTCGCGCTGGTCGTGAGCCGGGCAGCCGAAGATGGCTCCGGTGCCATAGTCCATGAGGATGAAGTTCGCGATATAGACGGGCAGTTCCTGCGCGGTGTCGAACGGATGCCGCACGCGGATGCCGGTGTCAAAGCCCAGCTTCTCGGCGGTCTCGATCGCCTCTTCGGTGGTGCCGCCCTTGCGGCATTCGGCGGTGAACTCGGCCACCGCGGGGTCGTCACGCTCCAGCAGCTTGGCCAGCGGGTGATCTGGCGAGATCCCGACAAAGCTGGCGCCCAGCAGCGTGTCCGGGCGGGTGGTGTAGACTTCGATCCGGTCGAAACCCTCGGGGGCGTTGGTCGTCGAAAAGCCGAATTGCAGGCCGCGCGACTTGCCGATCCAGTTTTCCTGCATCAGCCGCACCTTGGCAGGCCAGTTTTCGAGCGTGTCGAGCGCGGACAGCAGCTCTTCGGAGTAGTCGGAGATCTTGAAGAACCACTGCGTCAACTCGCGCCGTTCCACCAGCGCGCCGGACCGCCAGCCACGCCCCTGTTCGACCTGTTCATTGGCCAGCACGGTCATGTCCACCGGATCCCAGTTGACGATGGCGTTCTTGCGATAGATCAGCCCCGCCTCGATCATGTCGATGAACATCGCCTGCTGGTGGCGGTAATAGTCGGGGTGGCAGGTGGCGATTTCGCGCGACCAGTCCAGCGAGAAGCCAAGCGGCTTCATCTGGGCCTTCATGTCCTCGATGTTCTGATAGGTCCAGACGCCGGGGTGGATACCTTTTTGCATGGCAGCGTTTTCGGCGGCGAGGCCAAAGGCGTCCCAGCCCATCGGATGCAGCACGTTGAACCCTTTGGCCAGCTTGTAGCGCGCAATCACGTCGCCCATGGTGTAGTTGCGCACATGGCCCATGTGGATGCGGCCCGAGGGGTAGGGGAACATCTCGAGCACGTAATACTTGGGTTTGTCGGCGGAGCGGACGGCCTTGAAGATGTCGCTCTTTGCCCAGGCGTCTTGCCAGCGGGCTTCGATTTCGGACGGGGTATAGCGGGTCATGGGCGGGCCTTTTTACGCAGCAACGCCGAGCATGTGGATGTCACAGGGCCCGGCGTTGCGTGATCGGATGGAATTGGGCGGTCAGAGTTTGTTGTCGGTGATCCGCAGTTCGCGGGCGCGGGACAGGATGGCGTCCTCGACCGCGCGGGAGGTCGCCTTGCTGACGGCGCCGCCGCGCGATTGCAGCGCCACGTTGAGCGAGCGGGCATCGAGCGCCGGATCGTCGATCAGCACGGTCGCCCGGTAGGCGCGGCTGCCGCCGGGCGGGGTGCCGTACCCGGTCACGATCACGCCGGTAAAGGGATCGACTGTCTGGATCGGCAGGAAGTTCAGCACTTCGAGAGATGCGCTCCAGAGATATTTGTTCACCTGAACGTTGGTTTCGGTGCTGCGCTTGTTGAAAATGGACCAGATCGTGTTTTCGGGGTCCGTTTCAATGTTGGAGGGTACGTTGGGGTTCTGGTACTGCGCGGGCCGTTCGGTCGCCGGAGAGCCGATGCGCCCGATGGAACCGCAGGCGCCCAGTGCCGCAAGCGCAACCGCCAATGTCGTGATCTTCAGAACCTTGCCGCGATGCATGTCCGCCACCCTCTCTTGCGTGTCGCGTATGGATACCCAAGCGCGTCCATCTGGGCAAGGTCTATATATATGGGGGAAAAGCGCGTTTGGGGATGCGGTTGGCGTCGGTATGGGACGGTCGAACGGCAAAACTGTGGCAAAGCTGCACCATCCCTCGCGACATTGAGCCGGGTTGCATTGGCGCGCTTGCCAAAGCGGGAGGTGAAGCGCAAAAGACGTCCATACCTAGATCGGAATTCCCCGGTCGGGTCCTTTAGATTTCAAACCGAGGGAAAACTCATGAAAAAAGTTCTCTTCGCTACAACAGCTCTGGTCGCAACAGCCAGCGTTGCAGCAGCAGACGTATCGTTCAGCGGCTATGGCCGTTTCGGCGTTCTGTACACAGACGATGGCGTCAACGACTCCACAGACCTGACAAGCCGTTTCCGTCTGCAGATCGACGCGACAGCAGAATCCGATGCCGGCGTGACAGTCGGTGGCCGCATTCGCCTCGAAGGCGAAGAGCGTGACGCAGCAGCAGGCAACCGCCCACAGGTGAACGGCGTTCGTTACTTCGCACGTTCCGGTGGTCTGGAAGTCGGCGTTGGCAACATCTTCGGCGCTCTGGAATTCATGCCTGGCATGTACCCAATCGACCTGGGTCTGACCGGTCACTCCTATGACTACACCGCGTACAACTTCCGCGGCGACGCGTACTCCTCCGGTGGTCTGGGCAATGGCGGCGACAACGGCGTTGAAGTTCTGTACTCCGCAGGCGACCTGTCCGTGCACGTGTCCGGTTCCGACACCGACGACCGTATCGCAGCACACGTTGCATACACATGGAATGGCTGGACATTCGCCGTTGGCGCACAGGACTCCGACAACGCAGCTGACACCGAGTTCGCAGCATCCGTTGGCGGTTCCTTCGGCATGGCCGACGTGACACTGGCATTTGCCGACAACGGCACAGATGGCGACCATGTTGTTCTGGCCGGTCGTTTCGACGTTGGCGCAGCCACAAACGTCGAAGTGTACGTTGCTGACGCGGATTACTTCGCTGAAACATCCTACGGTATCGACTTCAACCACGACATGGGTGGCGGCACGTCGCTCCGCGGTGGTATCTCCTCGACAGGTTCCGACGTGACCCTGTTCGACATGGGTGTTCGCTTCAACTTCTAAGTTGACCGACGATACCTGACAGATTTGGGGCGGATCCTTTGGGTCCGCCCCTTTTCTTTTTGGGCGCGCTGGTATCTTTAGGGTCTGACAGGAGGCTCCGATGACATTGCGCGACATTACCGACAGAATTTCCAAGGCAGAACAGGCCGCCGGGCGCGAGGCAGGCTCTGTCACGCTGATTGCGGTCAGCAAGGTGCAGCCCGATTCGCGGGTCGAAGCCGTTCTGGAAGAAGGCCATCGCGTCTTTGGTGAAAACCGCGTGCAGGAAGCGGCGGGCAAATGGCCCGGCTTCCGGGAGCGGTTCGAGGGGGTGCAGCTTCATCTGATCGGGCCGTTGCAGAGCAACAAGGCGCGGCAGGCGATGGGACTTTTCGACGCGATCCACACGCTGGACCGGCCCAAGCTGGCCAAGGCGATCGCGCGGCTGGCGCAGGAGGAGGGGCAGTGCCCCGATCTGTTCATCCAGGTCAACACCGGCGAGGAGGAGCAGAAGGCGGGCGTGCTGCCTGCGGCGGCGGACGGGTTCGTCGCCGAGTGCCGTGCGCTGGATCTGCCGGTGCGGGGGCTGATGTGCATCCCGCCGGTGGATGAAGAGGCATCGCTGCACTTTGCGCTGCTGGCCAAGATCGCGGCGCGCAACGGGTTGGACGGTCTGTCGATGGGAATGAGCAGCGATTTCGAAAAGGCGATCGCGCTGGGGGCGACCCACGTGCGCGTCGGCTCCGCGATTTTCGGCGAGCGGGTGGTGGGCTAGAAGCCCACCTTACGGCGTTTGCGTCAGCCCGCGGGGCACGATCAGCCGGGTGCGATAGCGGATGCGCGGGGCGATGGCGTGCAGATCGCGCCGCGACACGGCAACGCAGCCTTCGGTGGGATAGCCGGGGCGCCGCCACTGGTGCATGAAGATGGCCGATCCGCGACCTGGCACCGCGTAGGGCCAGTTCCAATCGGTGAGAATCACGAGGTCATAGAGCGGATCCGCACGGCGCAGCCGTTCGTGGCTGGCCGCATAGGGCGCGCGGACCATCGTGTTGTAATCCTCTGCGGTCCCGTCGTCCGACCACAGATCGAGCGGGCCGATGGGTCGGGCCCATTCGACCGGGCGCGCCATCCTGTCCGGGCGGTAGAGCATGCCGACGATCCGGTGAACGCCGCAGGGCGTTGCGCCGTCGCCTTCGCGCTTGTGGGCCGAGACGCCGCCCTTGCCGATGGTGCAGGGCCAGCGCTGGCCCTGAAACCTCAGGCCGCGCGGGGTCAGGACCATGTCGTCGGATGTCATGCGCATTCTGCGGGGTCGTTCCGGCGGCGGCGGGCGATCGTCACAGCAGGTGCCCCGATTTCGCGGCTTTCGTCGCGAGATAGGCGGCGTTGTGACGGTTTTCCCCAACGGCGAGGGGCACACGTTCGGCCACTTCGATCCCGCTGAGGCGCATCATTTCGACCTTGCGCGGGTTGTTCGTGAGCAGCCGCACCGAGGTGAATCCCATGGACTTGAGGATGTCCGCGCCAAGGCGGAAATCGCGCTCGTCGTCCTCGAAGCCCAGCCGGTGATTCGCCTCGACGGTATCAAAGCCCTGATCCTGAAGCGAATAGGCGCGCATCTTGTTGGCGAGCCCGATGCCGCGTCCTTCCTGGTTGAGATACAGCAGCACGCCGTGCCCGACGCTGCCCATCTGTGCGAGCGCGGCGCGCAGCTGGGGGCCGCAGTCGCATTTGAGGCTGCCCATCAGGTCCCCCGTGAAACAGGCCGAATGCAGGCGGCACAGAACCGGGGCGCTGCGGTCGGGGCGGCCGATTTCGATGGCGTAATGTTCCTCTCCGCCGTCTTCGGGGCGGAAGATGTGCAGGCGCCCGGCCTCGGAGACCTCCATCGGCAGCCGGGCCTGGATCACCGGGTGCAGCGGGCTGCGGCGCAGCAGGCTGTTTTGTGCGGCGCTCCCGTCGATGTGGGTTAGCGCGCTTTCTGCGGCAAATTGCCGGGGATCGGCCAGCGGCACCACGACCGCGGCAGGCAGAAGGCGCGCGGATTTCACGAGGCTCAGCGCCGTGCGGTGCAGCGCCGCGCAGCCCTCGCGCGCGGCCGTGAGCGGCCCCTTGAGGGGCGCGCGCAGGTCATCGGCGGGGTCTGCGATGCTTTGCACCCAGTCGAGCGTCGCGTCAGGGGGCAGCAGAACCCGCGCCAGATCGCCGTCGTAGGCGCGCGCCTTGAGCGTTTCGGCGCGTCGCGCGGTGATCGCCAGCACTGGTGCGGCGTCCAGCGTCAGCACATCGGCAAGGCGCTGCGCGGTCAATGTCTCTGCCGCAAGGACCAGCACCTCGCCCAGCACGATTGGCACGCCCATGCGCAGATCTGCGCGGGCGCGGGCGAGGGTTTCTGTCACATCGGGGGCGAAGGACTGGGGGGGGTGGG
>JBFFQZ010000011.1:0-21389 GCA_041573235.1 Sulfitobacter sp.
ACGAGGTAGAAGACAATCAATATCAGAACGACGACCGTCATCACAAACAGCGGCAGCGACCCCTTGGAATCGAAGGCACCGACCTCAAGCAAGACAATGGCGATCAGCGCATAGACATAGGCCCCGATGAACACGGCCATCGTGTTTTGGGTGGTGCGGTCCTGCATGATCAGGCGGTGAATCCGCGGCGTCCACTGGGTCGAGGATGCCTGATACACCGACACCATCACCGTGATGGAGAAGATCGTCACCGACAGCATCGCGTTGGCGATGAGTTGCAACAACCGGTCCGCCGCGGCCCCGTCGAGGCTTTGTGCCAGCTTTTGCGGGACGTAGATTTCGACCATCTGGCTGATGCCCACGGCGACAAACGCCAAGAGCCCCATCGAAACCACCCGTACCCAGAGCCTGCGGAAATATTTGCGCGCCTTGCGCAGTGCTGTTTTGGGAAGAGCGTGAAAATAGTCCATATTGGTCAGCTAGTCCGATTTCATCTCAGTCCAAGGGCGCAGGAACCTACAGGCCGAAATTGACGTTTTCTGTCGCTAATCGACTTGCCCTGCGTCCACGCTTGGCCGACCCTGCGATCGAAACCAGCGGAGGTCCTTCATGCAAACCACCACCCGTGTTGCCGTCATCGGCGGCGGTGTCGTCGGCGCTTCGGTGCTGTATCACCTGACGAAACTCGGCTGGTCTGACGTTATGCTGCTTGAGCGGTCCGAGCTGACGTCGGGGTCTACCTGGCACGCGGCGGGCGGGTTTCACACGCTCAACGGGGACACCAACATGGCCGCCCTGCAAGGCTATACGATCAAGCTCTATCGGGAGCTCGACGAGAACACCGGCCTGTCGTGCGGCATGAACCACGTCGGCGGCGTGACGCTGGCCGACAACCGCGACCGGTTCGACATGCTGCTGGCCGAACGCGCCAAACACCGTTTCATGGGGCTGGAGACCGAGATCGTCGGGCCCGAAGAGATCGCGCGCATCGCCCCTGTCACCAACATCGAGGGCATCATCGGCGGGCTTTACGATCCGCTCGACGGGCATCTCGACCCGTCGGGCACCACCCACGCCTACGCCAAGGCCGCGCGCATGGGCGGCGCCACGATCCGGACCCATACGATGGTGCAAGAGACGAACCAGCGCCCCGACGGCACCTGGGACGTGGTAACGGACAAGGGTACGATCCACGCCGAACATGTGGTCAACGCAGGTGGCCTGTGGGCGCGCGAGGTGGCGGCGATGGCCGGTGTCTATCTGCCACTGCACCCGATGGAGCATCAGTACCTCGTGACCGAAGAGGTGCCGATGATCGCGCAGATGGTCGCCGACGGGCACGAGCATCCGCATGTGATGGATCCGGCCGGGGAAAGCTATTTGCGTCAGGAAGGCCGCGGCCTGTGCATCGGTTTCTACGAGCAACGCGCGCGCGCCTGGGCGGTGGGCGGCACGCCGTGGAGCTTTGGTCAGGACCTGCTGGCCGATGATTTCGACAAGATCGCCGACAGCATAGAGTTCGCCTATCGCCGCTTTCCCGATCTGGAACGCGCAGGCGTCAAATCGGTGATCCACGGCCCCTTCACATTCGCGCCGGACGGCAATCCGCTGGTCGGGCCCGTGCCCGGCCTGCGCAATTACTGGTCCGCCTGCGGGGTGATGGCGGGGTTCAGCCAGGGCGGCGGCGTGGGGCTGACGCTGGCACAATGGATGATCGAAGGGGCACCCGAACGCGATGTCTTTGCGATGGATGTCGCGCGCTTTGGCCCGTGGATTTCGCCGGGCTACACGCTGCCCAAGGTAATCGAAAACTATCAGAAACGGTTCTCGGTCTCCTACCCCAACGAAGAGCTGCCCGCCGCGCGTCCGCACCACACCACGCCAATGTATGACATTTTTTCCGACATGGGCGCGGTCTGGGGCCAGCAATACGGGCTCGAAGTCGCGAACTACTTCGCCCAAGGTGATGAGCCGACCTATGAAACACCGTCGTTCCGGCGCTCAGACGCTTTTGGCGCGACCGCGCGCGAGGTCGGGGCCGTGCGCAATCGTGTCGGTATCAACGAGCTTCAGAACTTTGGCAAGTATCTGGTGGCAGGAGAAAAAGCCCGCGAATGGCTGGACCGGATCATGGCCGGGCGGGTGCCGCAGCAGGGGCGGCTATCGCTGACCCCGATGCTGTCCCACCAGGGCCGCCTGATCGGGGATTTCACGATTTCCTGCCTCGCGCCGGACCGTTTTCAACTGACCGCATCTTATGGCGCGCAGGCGTTTCACAGCCGCTGGTTCGATCAGAATGGGCAGGATGGCGTGCGGGTCGAAAACATCTCTGACCGGCGCACCGGATTTCAGATTGCCGGACCGCTTGCGCGCGACGTGTTGCAGGCCTGTACCCTCGACGACGTGGCCACCATGCGGTTTCTCGACGTGCGGGCGATGACCATCGGACAGACCGCGTGCCTGGTGCAGCGGGTCAGCTTTACCGGTGATCTGGGGTTCGAGATCTACTGCGACCCAATGGCCCAGAGACAGCTGTGGACGACCCTCTGGACCGCCGGAAAACCGCACGGCATGACGCCTTTCGGGATGCGCGCGATGATGTCGCTGCGGCTCGACAAGTTCTTTGGCGGCTGGCTGCTGGAATTCGGCCCGGACTATACCGCGGCGGAAACCGGGCTGGACCGGTTCATCAGCTTTGCCAAACCCACCGATTTCATCGGGCGCGCCGCCGCCGAGGCAGAGCGCGCGCGCGGTCCCGCGCGCAGGCTGATGGCGTTCGAGGTCGATGCGGATGACGCCGATGTACAGGGCTATGAGCCGATCTGGCATGAGGGCGCGGTAATCGGGTTCTGCACCTCGGGGGGGTATTCGCACCACGCGGGCAAATCCATTGCCCAGGGGTTCGTCCCCCCGGCGCTGGCCCGCGAGGGTCTGAAGGTCCAGATCGAGATCCTGGGCCAGATGCGGCCAGCCCACCTGATCACCACGCCGATCTTCGACGCGGACGGTGCGCGGATGCGGGGACTAGGATGATCGCAATACTCATCCTCGCCGCAGGCGCGTCGACCCGGATGCGCGGCCGGGACAAGCTGCTCGAAGACATCGACGGCATACCGCTCTTGCGCCGACAGGTCGAACGCGCGCTGAGCGTCTGTTCTGCGGTCTATGTCACGTTGCCCCCTGTGCCACATCCGCGCCACGACGCGCTGGAAGGGCTGGACGTCACGCGCGTGCCTGTCCCCGATGCGGCGCAGGGAATGACCGCCAGCCTCAGCAGCGGCCTCAGGGCGCTGCCCGCAAGGGCCGAAGCCGCGATGATCGTGTTGGCAGACATGCCTGACATTACGGCAGATGACCTGAAAACAATGCTGCGGGCCGTTGATCTGACGTCCGACACGCTGATCTGGCGCGCCACGACCAAAGACGGAACGCCCGGGCACCCGATCGTTTTCCGTGCGTCTCTCTGGCCCCGGTTGACCGCACTTTCGGGCGATGCCGGAGGGCGGGCAGTGGTGCAGGCCCATCAAGACCGTACGAAAACCATTGCCTTGCCGGGGCACCACGCGCGCACCGATCTGGACACGCCCGAAGCCTGGGCGGCATGGCGGGAAAAGAACGCTACTTGAGGACGAGCACCGCTTCGTGGGCTTTCACGCTGCGCCGGGCGGCGGGGTAATTGTTGATCCCCTCGCGCGTTGCCAATTCGGGAAACAGCTCCAGCAGTTCGAGCCGCTGGGCATTGCCAACCCCTGCCAGCGAATTCGCCCCCGGCTGAAAGCTCTCGCTCCAGGTGCCGTCAGACAGGATCACCTCATGCTGGTCGAAAAGCAGGTGGATATAGGTCGTATCCACGTCCGTCACCACTTCGACCCCGGGCAGACCGGTCAGGTGCTTGGCCGCGACAAGCACTTCGCGCTCTTCGAAATAAAGCGCCGTCTTGTCGTTGGCCACCAGCATCCGGTGGTTCGGAGATACCATCATGTCCCGCTCCGGCAGGTCATTTCCCAGCGCGCCCTTCGCGATGCGAACAGGTGCCAGGTGGCAGGCCATCATGAATTCCTCGCGCTGCATCGCGCGCGCACCGATCCAGCGAATCGTCTGCAGGCCGTTGTCGCGGGTGATGACCCGGTCCCCGACCTCAAGCGCCTCGACAGGGACTTCGCCCCTGGGCGTGGCAATCAACGTGCCGGGTGTAAAGCAAGGCACGACTTTTTCGATGTTCACGAAGTCGATCTTGCCCGCATCCGTTCCATCGGCGTTGAAATACCGGATTGCGCCGCTTTCGATATTGTCCGGATTGCGCTCGACGGTGAAACTGCCGCCTTCGGGCTCGGTGCCATCGACGTTGATGCGGTCGAAATCGTCCACCGGGCCTTCGCCGCCGTCGATCACATCGCCCGCGTTGACGTTGTAAAATATGTCGCGCCCCGCGCCACCGTTCATGGTGTCGGCCCCGGCGCCCCCGTCAAAGATGTCGCCCCCGGCGCCGCCCTCGATCAGGTCATCGCCATCGCCGCCAAAGAAGTCGTCGTTACCTTCGCCGCCTTCAAGCGTGTCGTTGCCGCTGCCGCCAAAGATCGCGTCATTACCGCCCTCGCCGCGCAACGTGTCATCGCCCTCGCGACCGTCCAGCCTATCATCGCCGGCACCGCCAACGATCAGGTCTGCTTCATCCGTGCCGGGAAGCGAATCGTTCCCATCGGTTCCAAAAATATTTGCCATCTGCTGTCCTTTTCCCAAGATCAGCGCGGAACACACGCCCGGCTACGCACCCCGACCCACCCAATCGCTATCACAAAAAGGCAGACCCAGCAAGAAAAAGTCTTATTTTAGCCATATTTTACAGTCCCTTATGAACATTACTTGATTAAGGACGACATTAAGCCGGATACCGAAACAATATCGGCAAAACTGGGGTGTGGACCATTTTCCTGATCGGCAGAGTTTCAACCGGGGTCACACCGCCGGATGGATGCCGCATCTGCCTGTCGTCCGGGCCCTCGGTCGAAGGCGCCGGACGGTGCTGGTCCTGCAAAACCTATCGGGTGATCAGCTTTGCTTCGTGTTTCTTCAGTGCCTTGCGGGCTGAGGCATAGGCCTCGATCCCGTCACGCGTGGCCAATTCGGGGAAGAGCTCCAGGATTTCCTCGCGGGAGGCATCGCCGACACCGGCCAGTGACATATCGCCTGGCTGAAAGCTTTCGGTCCAGATGCCATCCGACAGAATCACCTCATGGCGATCGAACATGATGTGGATGTAGGTGGTCTGCGACACCTCAACCACGTCGATCCCCTCCATGTCTGTCAGATGCTTGGCCGCGACCAGAACCTCCCGCTCTTCGAAGTAGAGGGCCGTCTTGTCATTCGCGACCAGCACGCGGTGCTGCGGAGACACCATCATGTCGCGTTCCGGCAGATCGTTCCCCAGCGCGCCCTGGCGGATCAACACGGGGCGCAGATGCGCCTTCGTCGCCAATTCGTCGCCGGATATGTCGCGGTTGCCGATCCAGCGGATCACCTGCATGCCGTTGTCGCGGGTGATGACCCGGTCCCCGACCACCAGATCCTCAACCTTCCGCTCGCCTTTCGGCGTCGCGATGAGGGTGCCGGGGGTAAAGCATGGCACGACCTTCTCGATGTTCGAGAAGACAAGCTGCCCGGCATCTGACCCGTCGGCATTGTAGTACTGCACGATCCCGTTCTCGGGATTCGTCGGGTCCGCGGGATCCGGCAGGATCTCGAGGCGCCCGCCCTCGGGGGCCGACCCGGTCAGGTCCAGACGGTCAAAGTCAACGCCCGCTTCCGAGCCATCCACCAGGTCACCGGCATTCACGTTGAAGAAGATGTCCCGGTCCGCACCCCCGGTCATCGTGTCCTTGCCGGCTCCACCGTCGAACAGATCGTCGCCCGTCCCACCCAGCATGCTGTCGTCGCCCGAGCCGCCGTTCAGCTTGTCATTGCCAAGCGCGCCGTCGAGCGTGTCATTGCCCGTGTCGCCGTTCAGCTTGTCGGCGCCCTGGCCGCCATCAAGGCTGTCGTCGCCGTCGCCGCCGGTGAGCGTATCGTCGCCGCCCTCGCCAAAGATCGTATCGTTGCCGACATTGCCGGACAAATCGTCGTTGCCACCGGGCAGACCGAACATGTCACCGGCGGTGAAGAACACGTCGGTGATGTTGATATTGGTGTTGTCGGCGCCGTTCTGCAGGTGCTTGATCGTGATGCGCGACACCGGTCCCGCGATATCAACGCCAAGGTTGTAGACAGGGTTGGCCGCATCCGCATAGCCGCCCTTGCTGTCTGCCGTGTCATTTCCCGGCACTCCGTCGGTGTCGCTCAGCGTCAGTCCCGAACCGCCAGTCAGCTTTACCTCGACCTGCTTGCCAGCGGCATCGAATGCCTCGATCGTCACAAGGCTGTCGCCGTCGATGTCATTGACGTTGAAGTCCACATCCCCGACCGGCGCGTCAAAACGCAGCTCAAAGCAGGTCTCTTCCCCGTCCAGACGGGTTTCGCTTTCGAGTGAGCTTTTGGCGTTGACGGTCTTGCCGTGCCCGTCGATGCCATCGGTGTTCAGCTTGTCGGTTGAAAATGTCGTGCTGGTCTTCGCGGTGGCGGCCACTTTGGTGAATTTGACCGTCGTTGTGCCGGTATCCTGGGAAAAGCTGTTCACGGCATCGCCATCGGCAGCGCCCTGGGCGCTCCACTCAAAGCTTTCGCGCACGGTTTTCGCGGGGGCGGAGCCGTCAGCCAGCGTGCGGTCGCCAAAGATCAGATCGTCGCCTTCGCCGCCCGATACGACGTCATCGCCCGCGCCCGCATAGACGTCATCGTCCCCTTGCAGCGCGGATACCGTGTCATTGCCACCCAGTGCGTCGACGATATCGTCGTCGGGCGCCTCGCCCGCGATGATCGCATCCCCCGCGTCGATCCGGTCGCCCTCGGGATCGCCCGAATAGGCCAGATCGATCTCGTTGGCCGCGTCATCGCCTGACACGATTCCGTCACCCATGGGCAGGTTGTCATCGAAAATCAGGTTGTCGACGGCATAGGACCCTTCCGAGACGACCTTGAACTGGTCCACACCCTCAACGAACAGCTGCACCACGCTGGTGCCGTTATCGCCGTTCGCAGGGACGAACTGCTCGGAGATCAAGGTGCCGTCAGCGGCATAGAAGTACAGCCGGGCGGGCTCTTCGAGGTCGATGAATGTCAGAGACTTGACCGTCGATGGCGCGGTGAAGTCGAACACGATCTTGCCGCCGGTCGCATTGTCGTTTGGCGCGGTCTCATCCCCGTCCTGCGAGATGATCAGAAGCTTCTTGAGGTCGGCGGTCCGCAGATCCTCGTCGCCGGGCGTCGGGTTCGCGCTGTCAAAGATCATCGCCTCGTCCACGCCCCCCGCGTTGGCAATCGCGGAAATCGTCACGCCGTCGGCCAGATATTGATCGGTGACCGTCTCGCCGGTTGAGAGGGTGTTGAAATCAATTGTCTTGATCATGTCAAAGCTCCTGTGCGTCGATCCGCAAAGCACGTGGCGCGGCCAGACGGGAATAATTGGTCAATACTATGCGTGCGGCGGCGCGTACCCAAACCGCGAGGATGAAATGCCCCCGGCTGCAGGATGGGGTGATGGCCGCCTTCGTTCAAACTCGCCCTTGTGCAACGCCGACACCGAAAGTCCGCAGCGACACGCACGTGACAACGCCAAACCGAAGCGAGAGCATTGCATCGACCGCGCAGGGAAAACGCATATCGGCGCTCTACCTGTCTGATCGCAGCATCCGCAAACCTGCGGCCCTTGAGCACTCCCGCATCCTGTGATGCAGTCATTGTGCGGCCGCCCCCGTGACCTGATATCTTCGCCCCAGCAGGGCAAGATCAGTGATACCCAAGCGCCCCGGCGCAACAAAGGGAAAAATGTTTGAAAAGTGTCAGCGAAGTGACGGGATTGCCCCGGCACGTTCAACGCGGCGTGGCAGCGTGTCTGTTTCCTGCATTTATTGTTTCCATTCGAGAAGGCTTCAAAAGCACGATTCTGGATGCTGCAGGGCGATAAACCCCGAAACCCCCAGATCTGCGCCGGAAACTGTCGCCATTACGGCACCAATGCCCCGGCTTTGAGCGGGACCGTGAGGTCGCCCTCCTGTTCCGGCACTGCCTTAATCTGTTCCGGTACGTTGGAACCAATCACCAGAAATTTGGGCAACTGGTGCAGATCGGTGAAAAGAAGCGCCACATTCCGCCGAATCAAATCGCCCCTCTGCCCCAGGATTGCCTTATTTCGTCAGAGGCTCCGGGGCGCCGCGACCCGATGCTGTCGGCAGGAGCGAAAACGACCCAGCGCACCGCCTCGCCTGGTTGCGGGACATGCTCTCCTGTTGGCGCCCGGCGGTGATAGTTTGGGCTTGCCCCACTTCGGCCATCACGCTAAACGCAGCTTCAGTGCCCAAGTGGCGGAATGGTAGACGCAGGGGATTCAAAATCCCCCGCCGCGAGGCGTGCCGGTTCGAGTCCGGCCTTGGGTACCACGGCACTCCCCCGGGCGCGGCATGCGAAGATCAGGGCCCATGGTGGCCACGACCCGAGGGACACCTGACAATGATCCAACGCCTTTACGACTGGACGCTCAGCCTGGCAGAACACCGCCACGCGCTATGGGTATTGGCACTGGTGTCTTTCGTCGAAAGCTCGGTGTTTCCGATCCCGCCCGACATCATCATGATCCCGATGATCATTGCCCGCCCCTCGCGCGCCTTCCTGATTGCGGGCGTGGCGCTGGTGACGTCGGTTCTGGGCGGATTGCTGGGCTATGCCATAGGGGCGCTTGCGTTCGACGCGCTTGGACAACCGATCCTGACCACCCTCGGCAAGGCCGACGCGATGCACGCGTTTGCTACGCGGTTCAACGATCTGGGATTCTGGGCGGTTCTGACGGCAGGGGTCACGCCCTTTCCCTACAAGGTGATCACCATCATGTCGGGCTGGACCGGCATGCCGCTGCTCACCTTCGTCGCAACCTCCATCCTTGCCCGGGGGCTGCGGTTTTTCCTCGTGGCGGCCCTGCTGTGGAAATTCGGCGCACCGGTGCGCGATTTCATCGAGCGGCGCCTGCCTCTCATGTTCACCCTTGCCGTCGCCTTGCTGATCGGCGGCTTTCTGGTTGTAAAATTGCTATGAAAAGACTTGTCCTCCTTGCCACACTCGGGTCCGCTGCCCTTCTTCTGGGGGCCTACGGATTTCAACACATCGGCGGGCTGGCGCCCTGCAAGCTTTGCCTGTGGCAACGCTGGCCCCACGCCGCAGCGATCCTGATTGGCGGCCTGGTCCTGCTGAGCGGGCGCGCGCAACTTGCATGGCTCGGTGCGCTTGCGGCGCTCAGCACGGCGGCGGTCGGTGCCTATCACGTGGGCGTCGAGCAGAATTGGTGGGAAGGTCCGACAAGCTGCACCTCCTCGGGGATCGGCGGGCTCAGCACGGATGCGCTGATGGAACAGATCCTCAGCGCGCCGCTGGTGCGCTGCGACGACATCGCATGGCAACTGGCGGGCATCAGCATGGCGGGCTGGAACGCGATCCTGTCACTGGCGCTGGCCGCGATCTGGGTTCGGGCCGCGCGCGCGCTGTAGCGCCACAGGGGCCGTTACCCCGCCTTTTGCGTGCTCAAAAGCAGGCTCGTCTCGGAGGCGACCACCCCCTCTAGCCTGCGGATCCGTCCTAGGACCTGATCCAGTTCGTCCAGCGTCGCCGTCCCGATTTCCACGATCAGGTCCCAGCGGCCGTTGGTCGCGTGAACCGCGCGCAATTCGGCCATTGCCGACAGCTGCCGCTTGATCCGCTCCGCGCCGCGTCCCTCGATCCCGATCATCATCAACCCGCGCACAGGATCGCGTGCCACGTCCGCGCGGGTGACGACCGTATAGCCCACGATGTCGCCGCGTGCCTGCAACCGCTCCATCCGCCCGCGCACAGTTGTGCGTGACAACCCCAGCCGCACAGCCAGATCCGACAGCGCGGCCCGCGCGTCATGGCGCAGCGCCGCAATCAGCCTTTCGTCCGTTTTGTCCAATCCTGCCTCCGTTTCGGTCATCTATACTTCATATCGGACAATATGATGCCTATTCTATACCCATATCCGCCAACTATAACCACGTCAAAGTGTATGGGGGTTATCCGAATGACGACACATTGTATCCTGCAAGGCGCACCTTTGGATTGCGGCAAGCGCCGCCGGGGCTGCCTGATGGGGCCTGATGCCTACCGGACGGCGGGCCTTGCCGAGGCGCTGCAAAGCCTTGGCCACCGGGTCACAGACCGGGGCAACGTGGCGCCCGGCCCCTTCACCGATACACCGCACCCCCGGCTACATAACCTGGCTGAAACCATCGCGTGGACGGCCGCGCTGGCCGACAGCACCGAAGTGGCATTGGCCGACGGGCTGCCAATCACCCTGGGTGGCGACCATGCCCTGGCCGCGGGCACAGTGCTTGGATCGATGCGTTACGCGGCGGCGCAGGGCCGTCCGCTGTTCCTGCTGTGGCTCGACGCACACAGCGACTTCCACACGCTGGACAGCACCGACAGCGGCAACCTGCACGGCACGCCCGTGGGCTATGTCACCGGGCGTGCGGCGTTTGACGGATGGCCCGCCCTGCCCGCACCGCTCCCCGGTGCGAACATCGCGATGATCGGCCTGCGTTCGGTCGATGCGGCCGAACGCGCGGCCTTGCAGGACACGCAGATCCAGCGCGTCGACATGCGTGAGATCGACGAAAGCGGCATCGCCCGTCCGCTCGCTGCCTTTCTGGACCGCGTGTCCCGGGCCGACGGCATGCTGCACGTGTCGCTGGACGTGGATTTCCTGGACCCTGCGGTTGCCCCGGCGGTCGGCACCACCGTGCCCGGCGGCGCGACCGTGCGCGAGGGTCATCTGGTCATGGAAATGCTGCACGACAGCGGCCTGATGACCGCGCTCGATCTGGTCGAGCTGAACCCGTTTCTCGACGAGCGCGGGCGCACAGCACAGCTGATGGTCGATCTTGCCGCCTCGGCGCTGGGGCGCAACGTTTTCGACCGCCCGACACGGGCCTATTGACCCGGACATCTACCCCTTCCATCCGGCTACCGCCGATCAGAAAGACCCTCCCATGACCATTCCTTCGCAAAAAGCGCTCGTGCCCTTCGTCTCTGTCGATCAGATGATGCAGCTTATCCATCACATCGGGATCGAACCGATGTTGCAGGGCCTCGCGGACCGCATCGAGGCCGATTTCCGCCGCTGGCAGCTGTTTGACAAGACGCCGCGCGTGGCGTCGCATTCCGACGTCGGCGTGATCGAGCTGATGCCGACGTCCGATGGCGAAGTCTATGGTTTCAAATACGTGAACGGTCACCCCGACAACACCAAGGGCGGGCTGCAGACGGTGACGGCGTTCGGGCTGCTGGCGGATGTGGCCACCGGCTATCCGGTGCTGTTTTCAGAGATGACCATCCTGACGGCGCTGCGCACCGCCGCCACTTCGGCGCTGGTCGCGCGCGTGCTGGCGCCGCGCGGAGCGCATGTCATGGCGATGATCGGCAACGGAGCACAGTCAGAATTCCAAAGCCTCGCGATGAAGGCCATCGCGGGCATCGACGAAGTCCGGCTGTATGATATCGACCCCGCCGCGACCGAGAAATGCGCACGCAACCTGGCGCGGCACGGATTGAAGGTCGTGACATGCACCAGCGCCGAAGAAGCGATCCTGGGCGCGCAGATCATCACGACCTGCACGGCGGACAAGCAATATGCGACCATTCTGACCGACAACATGGTCGGTGCCGGCGTGCACATCAACGCCATCGGCGGCGACTGCCCCGGCAAGACCGAGCTGGCTCCGGCGATCCTGCACCGCTCGAAGATCTTCGTGGAATACCCCGAACAGACCCGGATCGAAGGCGAGATTCAGCAGCTTGCCCCCGATCACCCCGTCACCGAGTTCTGGGAGGTTCTGACCGGCGCCGCGCAGGGGCGCACCGACGATCGCCAGATAACGCTGTTCGACAGCGTGGGCTTCGCGACCGAGGATTTTTCCGCCCTGTGCTATGTGCGGGACGCGATCCGGGGCACCGGTTTTTATACGCCGCTCGACATGCTGGCCGATCCCGACGATCCGCGCGATCTGTTCGGGATGGTCGCCCGCGCGGGCACGCCTGACTGAACCCTAGCGCGGGGTCCCTGCGGTCACGTCGGCCCCATACAGCCAGTCGAACGCGCCCAGCATCCGCCCCGGCGCCAGACGGCTGCCGAGCCGCAGCGCGGTATGCGCAGCCAGACGCACGGGACCGGGACGCAGGTGATAGCGCCAGGCGTTGCCCTCTGCTGCCTTGATCACCCGGCGCACGCGGGCCTCGCGGCGTTGCTGATAGGTGGCCAGCCCGTCGCGGCCCTGCGCGGTGACGGCGGCAGCCAGCACCCACGCGTCCTCCAGCGCCATGTTGGCCCCCTGTGCGAGGAAAGGCAGCGTCGGGTGCGCCGCATCGCCAATCAACGCGACGCCGCCGCGCTGCCAGACCGACGCCACCGGATGCCGGTGCAACCCCCAGAGCGTCGGGGCCTCGACCGCGGCGATCATCCGCCCCGTCATCCCGCCGAACTCGGCGAAGGCCGCGCGCAGGTGCGCCGGATCGTCGGCGCGGTTCCAGCCTTCCTCGGCCCAGGCGTCACGCTCTTCCACAGCGACCAGATTGACCAGCGCACCGCCCCGCAACGGATAGCTGACCAGATGCCGCCCCGGTCCCATCGTCACCATCGCCACATCGGCGTGGCCCATATCATTCGGAATCGTCGCCCGCCACGCCACCTGCCCGGTGAAATACGCGGCGTCCTGACCGTTCAGCACCTCGCGCGTGCGCGAATGGATGCCGTCAGCCCCCACGACAAGCTCTGCCTGCCGGGTCGTGCCGTCCTCCAGCGTCAGCTGCGGCAGATCGCCCGGGCGGACGTCGGCCACCTGTGCACCCATCTCGAAGGAAATATTGGCCTCGCGCGCCGCGCGGGCCAGCACGTCAATCAAATCCGCCCGATGCGCAAACAGATACGGCTGATCCGCGCGCAGCCGCATCAGGTCCAGCCGGGCGACCTCGGTCGCGGCGTCATGCGCGCGCAGGACAACCGCCTGCCCACGCACCGCGCCCTTGCTGTGCAGTCGGCGCTCCAGCCCCAGCGCGCGGATCACGACCATGCCATTCGGACTGATCTGAAGCCCGGCGCCGACTTCATGGATCGCGGGCGCCTGTTCAAGTACGGTGACGGCAACGCCACGACGCGCCAACGCGATGGCGGCGGCGAGCCCGCCTATCCCTGCGCCGATCACGATCGCATTGTTCACTGACATACATGCCTCCTCCAACGCAAAACGCCGCAGCTGTCGCTACGGCGCTTTAAATCGTTCGCGGGCCTCAGGCAATGGACCCTGTGGCCGGATCAATCGTCGCGGTGCACCTTCTCGCGGCGCTCGTGACGCTCCTGAGCCTCGAGGCTCATGGTCGCGATCGGGCGCGCATCGAGACGTTTGAGCGAGATCGGATCGCCGGTGACCGAGCAATAGCCGAATTCGCCCTCGTCGATGCGGCGCAGGGCCGCGTCGATCTTGCCCACCAGCTTGCGGGCCCGGTCACGGGTGCGCAGCTCAAGCGCGCGGTCTGTTTCCTCGGACGCACGGTCGGTGACATCGGGGATATTCCGGGTCCCGTCCTGAAGCGTTTCGATGGTGTCGCGGCTGCCGGCCAGCAATTCTGATTTCCAGTCCAGCAGCTTACGGCGAAAATATTCCAGCTGCCGGTCGTTCATGAAAGGTTCATCTTCAGCCGGGCTGTAATCATCCGGCAAAAAGTTTTCCTGCTTCATTGCTACAATCCCCTCAACGGACTTTGTCATTGTCACGCGGCGTACTCCCTCACGACATCTCCCTGACGCGGGGTCTATAGAACACATGTACAATTGTCACTACACAATCATGCGCTAATATTAATACAACAGGGGATGAAGAAGCTGGCTCAGAAGGTTGAACACAAAATGAAATTCCAGGGAACCGCAGAATATGTTGCCACTGACGATCTCAAGATCGCCGTGAATGCAGCGGTACAGTTAGAACGCCCATTGCTCGTCAAGGGCGAGCCCGGCACGGGCAAGACCGAATTGGCGCGACAGGTCAGTCAGGCGCTCGGTTTGCGCATGATCGAGTGGAACATCAAATCCACCACCCGCGCGCAGCAGGGTCTGTATGAATACGACGCGGTCAGCCGGTTGCGCGACAGCCAGCTTGGCGAAGAGCGCGTGCATGATGTGAAGAACTACATCCGCAAGGGCAAGCTGTGGGAGGCCTTCGAGGCGGGCGAAAAAATCGTGCTGCTGATCGACGAGATCGACAAGGCGGATATCGAGTTCCCCAACGACCTGTTGCAGGAACTCGACAAGATGGAATTCTACGTCTACGAAACCGGCGAGACGATCAAGGCGAGTATCCGCCCCATCGTCATCATCACCTCCAACAATGAAAAAGAGCTGCCCGATGCCTTTTTGCGGCGCTGCTTTTTTCACTATATCCAGTTCCCGGACATCGACACGCTGAAAAAGATCGTCGAGGTGCACCATCCGGGAATCAAATCCGAGTTGCTGACGACCGCGCTGACCCAATTCTACGAAATCCGCGGCCAGCAGGGGCTCAAGAAGAAACCATCGACGTCCGAAGTGATCGACTGGCTCAAGCTGCTGCTGGCCGAAGACATGGATGCCAAGGACCTCAAGGCCGATGGCGCCTCGGCACTGCCGAAGCTGCACGGTGCGCTGTTGAAGAACGAACAGGACGTGCACCTGTTCGAGCGCCTCGCCTTCATGGCGCGCGGCGGGCGCTAGGCGCCGCGTGAACACATGTCCCGTCCGGCAGCGGTGCCGGACGGGACATGTGTGAAAACCCTCTTGCTGCCTTTCGCCCCAGCCGGGCCGATCCTGTCGGGCGGCGGAAATCCCGGATGTTGGGTGCCGCCGCGCGGTGATTGTGGCTTTTTCGCAGCCCATGACAGCCCCCCGGCACAATCGGGAAAAGCTGCCCCTTTTTTGCCTTAATTGCTCCCTACCCAGAACAGGTTGAGAGGCGAATAGATCTCACATTGAGGTACAAAAGGGCAGACAAAGAATGAACGCACGAGGCGTGCGCGCACAGGATGTGCGTCTTTCAACCATATATTTCAATATCTTGCACGCGAGGTTGCTGGCATGAAGGCCCGTATTGCCTTGGTGCTGTCCCTGGCGCTGAACGCCTGCGCCCCCTCGTCGGGCGGCGATGTATCCCGTGGGATCGCGATCGCCGAAAGCTCCCTGCCGCCGATCAAGATCTTCGCAACCGGCAGACATCAGGGGCCCGTGCGCGCAAACAACGACCTGGCGCTCGATTTCATCGAGCTGTCGTTCAAGCTTGAATCCGGCCGCGACCTGCCGACCTTCACCCGCTTCGAAGGTCCGATCAGCGTGACCGTTGTCGGCACCCCGCCGCCCTCGCTTCGGCCCGATCTGCGCCGCCTGCTGGAACGGCTCCGCAGCGAGGCGCGCATCGACATCGCCCAGACATCCGGCGGCCCCGCAAACATTACCATCAACGCTGTTCCGCGCAGCGATATTCGCAAGATGCTGCCCCAGGCCGCGTGTTTCGTCGCCCCCAATGTCAGCACGCTGAGCGAATACCGCAAGGCCAGGCGCACATCCAGAACCAACTGGACGCTGCTGCGTGCGCGCAAGAGGCTGGCGATCTTCTTGCCCAATGACGTAAGCCCACAGGAAATCCGCGATTGCCTGCATGAGGAACTGGCCCAGGCCATTGGTCCGCTGAACGATCTCTACCGGCTGCCGGATTCGGTGTTCAACGACGACAACGTCCACACCGTGCTGACCGGCTTCGACATGCTGATGCTGCGGGCGTATTATTCGCCGCGCCTGCGCAACGGCATGAGCCGCGGTCAGGTGGCCGCCGCCCTGCCCGGCATCCTGCGCGAGATCAATCCACGCGGTGAAGTGGCCCCCGCCACCTTTGCCACCCGCACGCCACGCGCCTGGAAACAGGCGATCGAGGACGCGCTTGGCCCGGCCTCCACCCGCGCCGAGCGCCTGCGCGGCGCCGAGCAGGCCGTGCACATCGCCACCGCGATGGGCTGGACCGACCAGCGCCGTGCCTTTGCGCATTACGCGATGGGCCGGGTCCTGCAGCGCGGCGATCCGGTCGCAGCCCAGGACCAGTACGTGATCGCAAAACGATACTATGACATCACGCCCGGCACCGAACTGCATCAGGCCTACGTCGCCACACAGCTTGCCGCCTATGCCATCAGCCGTGGCGCGGGCAGCCACGCGCTGCAGCTGATCGAACCACACGTGCAAACCGCACAACTGAATGAAAATGCCGCATTGCTTTCCACGCTGCTGCTGCTACGTGCAGAGGCGCTGGATCTGGAAAACCGACCCGCCGAGGCACAGGCCGTGCGTCTGGACAGTCTGGGATGGGCACGGTACGGATTTGGCTCTGATTGGGCTGTGCGGGCAAAGCTGAAAGAGATTTCATCGCTGAACCCGCTGAAAGGATAGCCCCGCAACACAAGGGCTTTGAGATGATAGTCATCGGCATGGCGCTCCTGGGCGCCATCATAGGCGGTTTGACCGCACGCAAACGCAAGGGCAACCGCAAGGACATAGCGCAATACGCCGTGGGCTATGGCATGGCCTTCCTGATCCTGGGCCTGTTCGTGACAATCCTGATTGACCGCCTGGTGAACTGATGTTTCTGCCCTTCTTCGAGCATCTGCGCGCCCATAAGGTTCCGGTTTCCATGCGCGAATTCCTGTCGTTCCTCGACGGGATGTCCGCAGGGCTTGCCACCTATGACGTCGAGGCGTTCTATTACCTCGCACGTGTGTCGATGGTGAAGGACGAGCGCAACATCGACAAATTCGACCAGGCCTTTGCCGCCACCTTTTCGGGGCTTGAGGCGATCAGCGCCGAGCAAGTGCTCGAAGCGGTCGATATTCCCCGCGAATGGCTTGAGAAGATGTCGGAAAAGCACCTCAGCGACGCCGAAAAGGCCGAGATTGAGGCGATGGGCGGCTTTGACAAGCTGATGGAGACGCTCAAGGAGCGCCTCAAGGAGCAGGAAAAGCGCCACGAGGGTGGCAGCAAGTGGATCGGCACAGGCGGCACGTCGCCCTTCGGCGCCTACGGCTACAACCCCGAAGGCGTGCGCATAGGTCAAAAGGAATCGCGCCATCAGAAGGCTGTGAAGGTCTGGGATAAACGCGAATTCCGCAATCTCGACGACACGGTCGAGCTGGGCACGCGCAACATCAAGGTCGCGCTTAAACGTCTGCGCCGCTGGGCACGTGACGGCGCGCAGGAAGAGCTTGACCTCAATGGCACCATCCGCTCCACCGCCGAGCAGGGCTATCTGGACGTGAAGACCCGGCCAGAGCGGCGCAATGCGGTGAAGGTGCTGTTGTTCCTCGACGTCGGCGGCTCGATGGATCCGCACATCAAGGTGGTGGAAGAGCTGTTTTCGGCCGCGCGCGCCGAATTCAAGCACCTCGAATATTTCTATTTCCACAACTGCCTTTACGAGGGCGTGTGGCGTGACAACCGCCGCCGCTGGGATGCGCAGACGCCCACACATGAGATCCTGCGCACCTATGGCCCCGATTACCGCTGTATCTTCGTGGGCGATGCGTCGATGTCCCCCTACGAGATCGCCTATCCCGGCGGCGCCAACGAACATTGGA
Source organism: Sulfitobacter sp. (assembly GCA_041573235.1). Taxonomy (GTDB): domain Bacteria; phylum Pseudomonadota; class Alphaproteobacteria; order Rhodobacterales; family Rhodobacteraceae; genus Sulfitobacter. The sequence goes on from JBFFQZ010000011.1 coordinate 17,794, forward strand.
ACCCCGAGGCCGGATCGGTCTGGCTGGGGCGCGCGCGGGATCAGTGGAAATCGAACCTCTGGATCAATCCGATCCCCGAGAAATACTGGACCTATACCCAGTCGATCAACATGATCCAGGAGATCTTTGGCAAGGAAGCCATGGTGCCGATGACCCTGGAAGGGCTCAGCCGGGGGATGAAGACACTGACGCGTTGAGCGATCGGCGCAGTTGCAGAAGCGTCGCGCGCAGATCGTTCACAGCCTCCAGGCTCATACCCCTCGCCGCCAGCACACAATCCGGGATATCCGCAGCCGCGGCCTCCAGTGCGCGGCCTGCATCGGTCAGCGACACCAACACGCGCCGCTCATCACGCGTGTCGCGCTGCCGGACGACCCTGCCCGCCTGCTCCAGCCGCTTGATCAGTGGCGTCAATGTCCCCGAATCGAGTTCCACCCGGGCGCCGATGTCGCTCACGCTCAGGCCATCGGCGTCCCACAACACCAGCATCACCAGGTACTGCGGATAGGTAAAGCCCAGCGGCGCATAGATCCGGCCAAACGTCTGCTGAAGTGTATAGATGTCAAAGCACAGCAACATTTCGGGCAGCGATCGGGGCCGCACACGCATCCTGTTTCTCGATGGCATTGTCGATGATCCTCGAAGGGCATGACCTTGTGGCCGACAGCATCGACACCCGCGCCACCGTGCATCTGGAACAGAAAGACGGCGGCTTTAGCGTGCCGCTGATCCATCTTGAGGTAACGGCAAAAATCCCGGACGCCACGGAGGCGCAGTTCGCCGAGGCGGCGAACACGGCCAAGGAAAACTGTCCGATCTCCAAGCTGATGACAGCCGAGATCACAATGACCGCCACGCTGGCGTGACGGACAGGGCATGACCACAAATGCCGCAGGCCGCGCATTGACCTGCGCGGCCTGCGCAACTGGTGATCGTTCAAACACGATTTCGGAGGCTTGAGTGGAACCGAAACACCGACATGAGGATGTTCAATGCTCAGCCCGATAGTGATCACAGTAGGTTACGGATTTTGACCCAGCTATGCGCCTAGAATTTGCAAGCAATTGAGAAGCTGCGATTTTTACGGATTGCGCGGGCATAAAAGCCGTTGATCAAACATTCTTCGGTTTGGTTTTGACCGCCCCCCCTTACCGCAAACATCATCATGTCTACCGACGATCCAATGCTGCTGCGCGCCCGTGCTCACTATGTTCCGCATATTGTCTCTTGCCCGGACGCATTGACGCAAATCAACGGCAGATGCGCTGATCTGTGCTTAACCTTGCAATGGATATTTGCCACCAATTCAGCAGCCGTCGTGTGATTGACACAGATGGTTGCGTCATCGGTAGTTAACTAAGGAATTAATTTAACAGCCCAATGGCAGACATGACTAACAACTTCAAATCTGCACGGGCCTGAATCTTTTGGAATTTTTCGATGATTAAGATTTTCTCAATTATTTTCTTCCTGCTGACCCCTATCGTGGCTTTAGCCGAAACTTATAAATGCACCGCAACGAATTTTGGTGTGGGCGGCTGGGTCAGTTCTGAAATTATTCTTGAGTTCGATACTGCTACTTTGCAGGCTTACGCTATCGATGCTGCGATCTACGAGGTCCACAAGAAGCCGGTTCCGGTACGATTCAGGCGACGCTCAGATACCTCCCTTATTTTTAATTGGACGGTTAGAGGGGTTAAATCAAGAAACGCCGAAAAAGCCATAATCAGCTACAAAGTAACACTTTTTACCGATCGAAATAAATTCACGTTGAGTGGCCGACTTCACGGTTATGACAATGTGATCAGCGCCTCAGGAACCTGTGCTAAGCTCAAATAGCAGAGCGCCATAGGACCTCAACTGGTAACGCCGCTAATGCCCCCCCTGCTAGATCAATAATGAGGTACCCTTGGATTTGAAGACGCGTTGCCGCCTGGGGCAAAAGCATCAGCAAGGCATTTCACAACGCCTGTGAGCGCGCCGGCCCGGAGCGGGCATCCACACGCTACGCCACTCAGCCATCGGTCAGATGCTCAGTGCCGACGTCGACATGGATAAGGTGAGGCAGGTTAAATAAACTCCGGAATACTTCGCAAAACACGCCTGACGGTCACTGAAATAGGGTGGGTCGTGAGACGCTCGAACTCAGCACATCTTCGACGTATTGTGCAGCCTGCCAGCAGCCCGTACCGGAATTAAATTCGGAAAACTGTGCCAGTTGCTCTCGCAGAACGGCTTCTGCGTCATCGCCTGATCACGTGCATCACGCGCTTCGTTCCAAAGGCAGATTGACGTAAAAGGTACTGCCTTTTCCCATCTCGCTTTCTACGGTCACTTCACCCTTATGCGCTTCGACGATTGCCTTGACGATGCTCAGCCCAAGGCCCGTACCACCGCGTTCACGCGCGCTGGAGGTGTCCACCTGATGAAATCGATCGAAAATATGCGATCGTTCGTTTTCCGGGATGCCACGGCCGCTGTCAGTAACTGAAATCACGGCCCGGTCATCACGGGTCGTTAACCTGACCTCGACTGCGCTCCCACTAACGGAAAATTTGGCTGCATTTGACAAAAGGTTGGACATCACCTGCCCAAGCCTGCCGCGGTCACCGTGGATTTTGATGCCGGGCTCAATGCCCTTTGCCAGTATTTCCACATCAAAGGCCTTGGCATAGCTTTGGTAGTCGTCGATGTCTTCCTCAATCGCTTTCGACAGATCGAAGGCCTCGAAATCATACTTCATCGTGCCTGAGGTGAGCTTTTCCGCGTCGAGAAGATCCTTCACCAACGTCGTCAGATGGTTGCAATTGCGTTCGGCTATATCCAGAAGGCGGCGGAATTTTTCGGGGACCTGACCAATCGCTCCGGAGTTCAGCAGGGCCAAAGATGCCTTGATAGACGTCAATGGCGTGCGCAATTCATGGTTGACGACTGATACGAACTGGGACTTGGCAATATCAGCAGCCTGCGCCTTATGGAGTAGAGCGTCTTTTTCTTTGAACTCCCGCACTGACCAGACACTGTCGAGGATAAAGACAATAATCAGCAGAATGACAGCGCCGCCGATGACCATACTCAGATAAATCTGGGCACTTGCCATACCGAGCAGGCTGCCACGCATCTCGTTGGCGTCAGATATGGATTGCTGGAGAACGGTAAGTGAAATGCTTCGCAGATCAGTATGGAACTGGTCGAACATCAGAGCCAGTTGTTCCGCTGTCTCTCTGTCAGCGGCAGTCGCATCGAGGGATAGAACTTGGCTCTCTGCATCCTTCAACGCGGTCATGACCTGTTCATACTTAGCCATGTCGACATCATATTCGATCAGCTTTTCGGCAACGGCACCACGTTGGATATGACTGACCCGGCTCCAGAGGATATCAAAATGCGTCCTGACACTATCGGCTTCGACTCCCCCAAGGGAATAGCCCATCAAGGCCGTCTGCAGCCGCAACATGTCGAACTCTACTCCGGTCGTAAACCAGATTGGGCCAGTCGCACTTTCAGGGCCGATCCCCTCCATCCGTACTTTCATGCTCATGAGACTCACAGCTACCGCGGCGAGCCCGACGATGAGTATCGAGAAGACACCCCAC
>JBFFQZ010000012.1:0-20358 GCA_041573235.1 Sulfitobacter sp.
ATTCATCAACCGCGACGGCGCGCGCTTCGACCGCATCGCGCGGATCGAACAGCAGGGCCTCTTTCGGGGTCATCAGCGTGTCAAACCCTTCGGGCAGCCCGCCTTCGGGCAGTGCGGCGGGGTACATCCAGTTTGTCGTCGGCAGGATCGACTGTGCCGCCTCGGACACCATGAAATTCAGGAAGGCGTCGGCAAGGTCGGACTGATCGCTTGCCGCCAGCTTGCCTACCACTTCGATCTGCATGTAGTGGCCCTCGTCGAACGGCGCTGCCGCCTTGCTGTCGTCTCCCTCGGCGATCAGGTGATAGGCGGGCGATGTGGTATAGCTCAGCACCATGTCAGCCTCGCCTTCGAGGAACAGGCCGTATGCCTCGGACCAGCCCTTGGTCACCGTGACGACATTGTCCGCCATCGCTTCCCAGATCGCTGGCGCGTCATCGCCATAGGCGGCCTTGACCCACAACAGCAGACCCAGGCCGGGCGTCGAGGAGCGTGGATCCTGGATGACGATCTTCAAGTCGCTGTCGCCCAGCGCCTTGAAATTGGCGGGCGCGGCAAGGTCCTTGTTGTGGACGAATGCGAAGTATCCCCAGTCATAGGGGGCAAAGACCGGGTCGGTCCAAGTGATAGGAAGCGTATAGTCCGCACTGACCGGCGTCTCCGCGAACAGCCCGGTCTCCATTGCCGCCGCGATGAGCGAGGTATCGAGCCCCATCACGACATCCGCGTCGGACCGCGCGCCCTCCAGCTTGAGCCGCGCCAGCAGCGCCGCGCCGTCGCCCATGCCGACGAGTTTGAGATCACAGGCGCAGGTTTCTTCGAATGCCTTTTCGAGCGCGGGGCCGGGGCCCCAGTCCGACACGAAGCTGTCGTAGGTATAGACCGTCAGTTCAGGCGTCTCCGCCAGCGCCGCCGTGGCGGCAAAAGTTGTGGCTGCAAAGGTGAGATACTTCATGGCATCCTCCAAGTTGCGGCGTCAGAAAGCGTTGGATGGATGTCCAGACCTTCCCTCCGCCGGTGTTAACCGGTTCAGGTTCAACGGGTCCGCGCGCATGCACATCTCAGCCTAGGGCCCCCCGAGGTGGCCTGACTCTTAGGGTTGCGGCCCCCACTTGGCAAGCCAAAACCCCTTGAGACCCCGCCCTCGCCCAGCTAAGGCAGTGCCCAAAGGAGCGCACCCATGTCGATCAACAGCTTTGGCCATCTCTTCCGCGTCACAACCTGGGGCGAAAGCCACGGACCGGCGCTTGGCGCGACGGTGGACGGCTGTCCTCCGGGGGTCTCCATCACGCCCGAGATGATCCAGCACTGGCTCGACAAACGCAAACCCGGCCAGAACAAATACACCACACAGCGCCGCGAGGCCGATGAGGTGAAGATCCTGTCGGGCACCTTCGAAGGTGTGACCACCGGCACGCCGATTCAGTTGCTGATCGAAAACACCGATCAGCGATCCAAGGACTATGGCGACATCAAGGATAAATTCCGCCCCGGTCACGCCGATATCACATACTTCCAGAAGTACGGCGTGCGCGATTATCGCGGCGGCGGGCGGTCGTCGGCGCGCGAAACCGCATCGCGGGTCGCGGCAGGCGGGCTGGCCCGCGAAGCCATCAAGCAGATCGCGCCGAATGTGCAGATCACCGGATACATGGTCCAGATGGGACCGCACAAGATTAACCGCGATGCGTTCGACTGGGAGCAGATCAACGAAAACCCCTTTTGGGTACCTGACGCCACAGCCGTGCAGGATTGGGCCGAGTATCTCGACGGGCTGCGCAAGTCCGGCTCGTCGGTGGGTGCGATCATTGAGGTGACAGCGCGCGGCGTGCCCGCAGGCATCGGCGCGCCCGTCTATGGAAAACTCGACACCGATCTGGCCGCAGCCATGATGAGCATCAACGCCGTCAAGGGCGTGGAGATCGGAGAAGGCATGTCCGCCGCGATGCTGACAGGGGAACTGAACGCGGACGAGATTTTCATGGGTAACGATGGCAAGCCCGCGTATTCCTCCAACCATGCGGGTGGCATTCTGGGCGGGATCAGCACCGGGCAGGACATCGTGGTTCGGTTTGCGGTCAAACCCACGTCGTCCATCCTGACGACCCGCAAGACCATCACCACAACCGGCGAAGAAACCGAGATCATCACCAAGGGCCGCCACGATCCATGCGTCGGGATCCGCGCCGTGCCGGTCGGCGAAGCCATGATGGCCTGCGTGATCCTGGATCACCTGCTGCTGCACCGGGGCCAGATCGGCGAAAATCGCGGAACGATCGGGTAGGCGCCGGAAAATTTCAAATTTTCCGATCCGGAATTTTTTGAAAATTCCGTTCCCCGCTCAGACCTTGCGCTCCTCAGCCATAAGCGCGCGCCCGGTATCGGTCCCGGACGCGCCTACGGTCCTTGAGAGATCCCCGGGCGCAGCCCCGTTGCCGACAGCCGCTTGATCTTTCCCATCCGAGGGCGCAAAGGAAAGCATGGCACAGGACATGACCAGGAACCGGCCGGGCACGGCCATCGCGCTGCGGGTGGCGTCGATCTTTCTGTTCATGGTCATGGCGGCACTGATCAAAAGCGCCTCCACGGTCGTTCCACCGGGGCAGGCCGTGTTTTTCCGCTCGTTCTTTGCCTTTCCGGTGATCCTGCTGTGGCTTTGGCAACAGCACGATCTGCGCAGAGGGCTGGTGCCGCAGAATCTGATGGGTCACGTCTGGCGCGGGCTTTTCGGGACCTCGGCGATGGCGCTGACCTTTGGCGGTCTGGGCCTGCTGCCCCTGCCCGAAGTCACGGCCATCGGCTATGCCACACCAATGTTCACCGTGCTCATGGCCGCGATGTTCCTGGGCGAACGTGTGCGCATCTTTCGGCTGTCCGCCGTGGCGCTTGGGTTGGTCGGCGTGATGATCGTCCTTGCGCCGCGCCTGTCATTCGGCACGCAAGACTTTGGCGGCCTGGCCACGATCGGCGCTTTGATGGTGCTTGCCGCATCCATCCTGCGCGCGCTTGTCCAGATCCACGTGCGCCGCCTCGTGCAAACCGAGCATACCGCCGCCATTGTTTTCTACTTCTCGCTGACCGCGACATGCCTGTCATTTCTCACCTACCCGTTGGGCGAGATCACCGGCTGGGCAGGCCTTGAATGGGTCGCGCCGGGCTGGCGGGTCGCGGGGTTGCTGATCGCTGCAGGCCTGATCGGCGGCGTCGCGCAGATCATCGTCACCTCGTCGCTGCGGTTCGGGGCCGCTTCGATGCTGGCGCCGTTCGATTATTCCTCGATGATCATTGCCAGCCTCATAGGCTGGGTCGTCTTCGGCGAACTGCCCACGCCCGCCATCCTCAGCGGTGCCGCGCTGGTCATCGCCGGAGGCGTGCTGATCATTTGGCGCGAGCGGCAATTGGGGCTGGACAGAAGCAAATCAAAGGCCAATGTGCCCCCCCAGGGAACACCCGGCTGAGACTCGCACTACAGGAGAAACCACATGACCGAGAACACCGATCACAAGCAGAAAATGCAAGAGCGGCAAGCCGAGCAACGCAAGCGCGTCTCCGATCTGACCGACCCGGACAAGGGGCTGGTGCTGGTGCATACCGGCGCGGGAAAGGGAAAATCCTCAAGCGCCTTCGGCGTTGTCGTGCGGGCTTTGGGCTGGAAGCAGAAAGTCGGCGTAGTCCAGTTCATCAAGGGCAAGTGGAAAACAGGCGAGCGTCAGTTCTTTGACCGGCTCGGAGAAGTGACGTGGCACACAATGGGCGAAGGATTTACTTGGGACACGCAGGACCGCGACCGTGACATCGCAGCGGCGCAGGCCGCGTTCGCCAAAGGCCGCGAAATGATGGAAAGTGGGGATTACGACCTTATCGTCATGGACGAAATCAACATCGCAATGCGCTATGATTACCTTTCCGTCGAAGACGTTATCGCCGGGCTCGACGCACGTGACAAACGCACAGGGGTCGTACTGACGGGACGGGACGCAAAGCCCGCGCTGTGCGACTATGCCGATCTGGTGACCGAAATGACCGAGATCAAACATCCGTTCAAGGCCGGTATCAAAGCGCAGCGCGGGGTCGACTACTGACCCCCAGTTCGCGCATTACGCGAAATCTGCTCTCCGCAGGTCAATCCCGTGTTACTCTGACTTTTTAGGCATGGCGACTCATCCCGATCGGGCATGGCCGTGCCCAACAGTGGAGGAACATTATGACCTTAAGACATTTTTCAGCCGTTTGCCTTAGCCTTGCACTTGGCGCCGGTGCCGCGATGGCCGAATGCACCTCGTCCAGCCAATGGGGCGCTGACGACACCGTAGGCTCGGCCAACCTGGTCACGCCGGAACGCACACTGGCAGCGGCCAAGTTGATCAAGCAGGGTAAATCCATGCCGCTCGGCATCGCCATCGGCTCGAACACGCCTGCCTTCCCGCCCCGCTCTCTGAGCCTTCAGATCGTGCAACCAAACCAGCAGGGCGGTCAGAAACTCTCCGGGTTCGGGTATGAGGCGAATTATAACGACGACCTTTTGCAAACATGGATCGGGATCGGCTCACAGTTGGACGGGCTGGGACACCTCGGCGAAGGCGGACATTACTATAACTGCCTGGATGAAAAAGAGATCAGCGCCATTACCGGCCTGACCAAGCTTGGCACACACGCGGTTCCGCCGCTTGTCGGTCGCGCCGTCATCCTCGACATGGCAGCACATGCGGGCGTTGACGTGATGGAGGCGGGCCAGCATTTCGGCTCTGCCGAGATCAAGGCCGCCGCCGAAGCGCAGGGCGTTACCATGGGCGAAGGTGACATCATCCTGTTCCACACCGGCTGGACCGAAGGCAAACTGGAAAGCGATCCTGCCGCCTGGGGCGGCACCGAACCGGGTCTGAACAATGAGGGCGCCGAATACGTGGCCTCTCTGAACCCCATGGCCGTGGGCGCGGATACCTGGGGGCTGGAGCCGATCCCGGCACCTGCTGGCGACAAGGTGTTCTATGGCCATGTAACGCTGTTGAAAGAGAACGGCATCTACATTCTGGAAACGATGAATGTGGGCCCTCTGGTCCGCGAAGGTGTGAAGGAATTCATGTTCGTTCTGGGTCAGCCCCGGATCACCGGGACCGTGCAGGCAATGATCAATCCGGTCGCACTGTACTGAGGTCACGGCGGCGGCGGGTCACACCGCCGCCGATTTCGGATCAGCTGCGCACCAGCTTTTCATAGCTCTGCGCGATGTCGCGTGTCAGCGCACCCACTTCGAACGAATAGTCGCCGATCTGCCCGACAGGGGTCACTTCCGCCGCCGTTCCGGTCAGCCAGCACTGCTCGAAGCCCTCCAGTTCTTCCGGCATGATGTGCCGCTCGTGGACGGTAATTCCCTTTTCACGCAGCATGCCGATCACCGTCTGACGGGTGATCCCGTTGAGGAAACAATCGGGGTCCGGTGTGTGCACCTCGCCGTCCTTCACGAAAAAGATGTTCGCGCCCGTCGCCTCTGCGACATACCCGCGATAATCGAACATCATCGCGTCCGAACACCCCTTTGCCTCTGCCGCATGCTTGGACATGGTGCAGATCATGTACAGCCCTGCCGCCTTCGCGTGGCTCGGGATCGTTTCGGGCGATGGGCGCTTCCATTTGGAAATATCCAGTTTTGCGCCCTTCATCTTTGCATCGCCATAATACGCGCCCCATTCCCATGCGGCGATCGCGACGCGCACCGGGTTGCGGGCCGAGGCGACGCCCATGTCCTCACCCGCACCACGCCAGGCGATTGCGCGAACATAGGCGTCCTGCAGGCCGGATGCCTCCAGCACCTGTTCCTTCGCGGCCTCAAGTGCATCGACGGACATGGGGACTTCGAAATCGATCATCTGCGCCGAGCGCTTCAACCGCTCCGAATGTTCGCGGCTTTTGAAGATCTTGCCGTTATAGGCCCGTTCTCCTTCAAAAACCGAGGACGCGTAATGCATCGCATGGGTCAGGATGTGGACCTTTGCGTCGCGCCAGGGAACCATTTGCCCGTCCATCCAGATGTAACCGTCCCGATCATCATATGAACCCGCCATACGTAATCCCTTCCAAGAACTATAGAATTTCCATTTGTTGCGCGCCACGCGGCCATTTGAGACACATAATTACGCAAAACCTGAGAATCCCTAGCCTTTCGGGCTTGGAGTGTCAACAACACTGACATAAACTCGGACACCAGAAAGAACCCAAGGAGCCACCCCATGAACCGGCGCCCATCAGGATCCCAGACCGGCGACTCGTTGCTGTTCCTCACGGACGAGCAGCTCAGACAGGGGATCGAGGCGATGTTCTTTGCCTACCGCGGATTCACTGCCGATCCTGACCGGATCCTGGCCGATCTCGCTTACGGACGCGCCCACCACCGGGCGATTCACTTCATCAACCGCGCGCCGGGCACCACGGTGAACAACCTGCTCAACATCCTCGGGGTAACGAAACAGTCACTGAACCGTGTCTTGCGCACGCTGATCGCCGATGGTCTGGTCGAAAGCAAGGTGGGCCGTCACGACAAACGCGAGCGGCATCTCAAACTGACGCAGGCGGGGCGGGAATTGGAACAGACGCTGTCAGACGCGCAGCGCGCGCGCATGCGGGCCGCGTTTCGCGACGCAGGACCCGAAGCGGTCGCAGGCTTTCGCACCGTGCTGGAGGCGATGATGGACAGCGAAATGCGCGCCAGCTACACACGCCTCAAGGACAGCGTGACATGAGCACACATGACGCCCACCTGCTGATTGTCGATGACGATGAACGGATCCGGACGCTGTTGCAAAAATTCCTCATCCGCAACGGATTTCTCGTGACTGCCGCCCGCGACGCGGGCCATGCGCGGCGCATCCTTTCGGGGCTGGAATTCGACATGCTGATCCTTGACGTGATGATGCCCGGCGAGGACGGGTTGAGCCTCACGCGGGCCCTGCGCGAAACCATGAAGACACCGATACTGCTGCTGACCGCGAAGGGCGACACCGACAATCGGATCGAAGGACTGGAAGCGGGCGCCGACGACTATCTTTCCAAGCCATTCGAACCCAAGGAGCTGCTGTTGCGGATCAACGCGATCCTGCGCCGCATGCCGATGGCCAACCCCGAAGAAACCGCGCCCAAGGTGCTGACCCTCGGTCCGATCCGGTACGACATGGACCGCGGCGAGATGTGGCAGGGCGAGGATCTGGTGCGGCTCACGGCGACGGAAATTCAGTTAATGAAGATCTTTGCGGCCAGGCCCGGCGAACCGCTCAGCCGCACCAAGCTGGTAGAGGAACTGGGCCGCGACCGCGGGCAGGCTCAGGAGCGCGCGGTCGACGTGCAGATCACCCGCCTACGCCGCAAGATCGAAGCGGACCCGAAACAGCCACGCTATCTGCAGACGGTGCGCGGCGCGGGATACATGCTGACACCTGATTGATCGACGCCTGCCTGAAATCGCGGGTCACGCCAGGGTTCATCGACAGAACGGAGAATGGACAGTGCCTCTGGCAGAGACGGCGCTGTATCGTTATGTTCCGCCGGACACTTTGAGGAAAGCGGCACGATGAGCGAGACACCTGTAGACGAAATGAGCTTTGAATCGGCGATGGCTGAGCTGGAAAAGGTTCTGGGCCAGCTGGAGCGCGGCGATGTTGCGCTGGATGAAAGCATCGCGCTGTATGAACGGGGCGCTGCGCTGAAGGCGCGCTGCGAGGCGAAGCTGAAAGAAGCCGAAGAGAAAGTGGCCGCCATCACGCTGGATGGCGATGGCGTCCCGCAGGGTACGAAACCGGTCGAGGGCCTGTAGCATGGGTCAGCTGGCCCAGGCGCTGACGGAAGCGGGCGCATTGGCCGCCGGGCAAATAACGACTGCATTGGCGGGCAGCGACGGGCCAGTAACCCAGGCCATGCTTCATGCGACATCTGGCGGCAAGGGGCTGCGCGCGCTCCTGGTTCTTGAGGGTGCGCGACTGCACGGGATAACCGCCAGCGCTGCGGCGCCTGCCGCCGGTGCGATCGAGGCGTTGCATGCCTATTCGCTGGTGCATGACGATCTGCCCTGCATGGACGACGACGATCTGCGCCGGGGACTTCCGACGGTACACCGCAAGTGGGACGAGGCGACCGCCGTATTGGCCGGAGACGCCTTGCAAACCCTGGCCTTTCAGCTGGTCGCCGGGGCGGACTGTGCCGACGGCGCGCGGCTGGCCCTTGTCACCACGCTCGCGCAGGCAGCGGGTGTCCGGGGGATGGTCGGGGGCCAGGCGCTTGATATCGCAGCCGAGACCGCCACGGTGCCGCTGACCCTGCAACAGATCACCGCGTTGCAGGCAGGCAAGACCGGTGCCCTGATCGAATGGTCGGCCATGGTCGGCCCCCGCATGGCCGCAGACGATCCTACCGCGCTGGGCCGCTATGCCCGAGATCTTGGCCTCGCATTCCAGATCGCCGATGACATCCTTGATGTCGAAGGCGACGCCGCCACGGTCGGCAAGGCCGTGGGCAAGGACGCAACTGCTGGCAAAGCCACATTCGTATCGCTTCTGGGTCTTGCAGAGGCCCGGCACCGCGCGCAGGAACTGGTTGCTTCCGCCTGCGATGCACTATCTTCCTACGGAAGTGCCGCCGACACCTTGCGCGAGGCCGCCAGGTTCGTCATTGCACGCAAAAGCTAGGACCTCGACCATGACAGACACCCCTCATACCCCGCTGCTGGACCGGATCAACCGACCCGCCGACATGAAGGGCCTTTCCGACCGCGAGCTTGTACAGCTGGCCAACGAGGTCCGCGCCGAAACGGTTTCGGCCGTGTCTGTCACCGGCGGGCACCTGGGTGCGGGGCTTGGCGTTGTGGAATTGACCGTGGCGCTGCACGCGGTCTTTGACACACCCAAGGACAAGGTCATCTGGGATGTGGGCCACCAATGCTATCCCCACAAGATCCTGACGGAGCGCCGCGACCGCATCCGCACCCTGCGGATGAAGGACGGGCTGAGCGGTTTCACCAAGCGCAGCGAATCTCCCTATGATCCGTTCGGGGCGGCGCACAGCTCGACCTCGATTTCGGCGGCGCTCGGCTTTGCCGTAGCGCGCGATCTGGGCGGAAACGTGCCCGAAGGGCTGGGCGACGCGATTGCCGTGATTGGCGACGGCTCGATGTCGGCGGGCATGGCCTATGAGGCGATGAACAACGCGGGCCACCTGAAGAAACGCCTGATCGTGATCCTCAATGACAATGAGATGTCCATCGCCCCGCCTGTCGGCGCCATGTCGGCATATCTGAGCCGCCTGTACGCCGAAGAGCCCTTTCAGGAGCTGAAATCAGCAGCCAAGGGGGCCGTCAGCCTTTTGCCGCCACCCTTCCGCGAAGGAGCCAAACGCGCCAAGGACCTGCTGAAAGGGATAGCTGTCGGTGGGACACTGTTCGAACAGCTTGGATTTTCCTATGTCGGGCCGATCGACGGGCACGACATGGATCAGCTGTTGCCGGTCCTGCGCACCGTCAAGGCGCGGGCGACGGGGCCGATCCTTATCCATGTCCTGACCAAGAAGGGCAAGGGATACGGCCCCGCCGAGACCGCCCGCGACAAGGGCCACGCCACCGCGAAATTCAACGTCGTCACAGGCAAACAGACCAAAGCGCCCAGCAACGCGCCAAGCTATACCAGCGTCTTTGCCAACAGCCTGCTGCAGGAAGCGGCGGCGGATGACAAAATTTGCGCGGTGACAGCCGCCATGCCGGATGGCACGGGCCTGAACCTTTTCGCAGAGCGCTATCCTTCGCGGTGTTTCGACGTCGGCATTGCCGAGCAGCACGGCGTCACCTTTTCGGCAGCGCTCGCGGCAGGTGGGATGAAACCGTTCTGCGCGATGTATTCGACATTTCTGCAGCGTGGCTATGATCAGGTCGTGCATGACGTCGCGATCCAGCGCCTTCCGGTGCGTTTCGCCATCGACCGCGCGGGGCTGGTCGGTGCCGATGGCGCGACCCATGCGGGGGCGTTCGACGTGGCCTACCTTGCCAATCTGCCGGGCTTTGTCGTGATGGCGGCCGCTGACGAAGCAGAGCTGAAGCACATGGTCGCCACTGCCGCGGCCCATGACGATGGACCCATCGCGTTTCGGTTCCCCCGCGGCGAAGGTCGGGGCGTGAACATGCCGGAACGTGGCACACCGCTGGAAATCGGCAAGGGCCGCATGATCACCAAAGGCTCCCGCGTGGCGATCCTCTCCTTTGGGACCCGCCTCGAAGAAGTCGAGAAAGCCGCCGAGGCGCTCAGCCTCAAGGGCATCACGCCAACCATCGCCGATGCCCGCTTTGCCAAGCCGCTGGACCGTGACCTGATCCTGGGCCTTGCCGAGGATCACGAGGCGCTGATCACCGTCGAGGAAGGGGCGATCGGCGGCTTTGGCAGCCATGTGGCGCAGCTCCTGGCAGAGGCAGGCGTATTCGACAGCGGGCTCAAATACCGCTCCATGGTGCTGCCCGACACCTTTATCGATCAGGCTTCGGCAAAGGACATGTACGCCGTTGCGGGCATGAACGCCGAGCAGATCGAGGCGAAGGTTCTAGATACATTGGGCATCGCGCGGATCGGCGCACAGAGCGCCTAATCCCGGCGGGTCGCGATCAGGCGGTCCAGTTTCGCTTCGAGCTGGTCCAGCTTTTCGTTCACCTCGGCGCGATAGGCGTCTGTGCTGGCGACCGATTCCTCCTGATGGGCGTCCTGCATCGAGTTCACGATCAAACCAACCAACAGGTTCACCACCGCAAAGGTCGTGACCATGATGAAGGGCACAAAGAACATCCACGCGTAGGGATAAACCTCCATCACGGGCCGCACGATGCCCATGGACCAGCTTTCCAGCGTCATGATCTGGAACAGTGAATAGCCAGACCGCCCCAACGTGCCGAACCAGTCGGGAAAGGTCATCCCGAACAGTTTGGTGGCCATCACGGCAGCAATATAGAAGATCAGCGCCATCAGCAGGAACACCGACGCCATGCCGGGCAGCGCGGTAACAAAACCTTCGACCACCCGGCGCAGACGCGGCGCCACCGATACCACGCGCAACACCCGCAGAATGCGCAGCGCGCGCAACGCCGAAAAACCCTGCGCCGCAGGGACCAGCGATATGCCGACGATCACAAAATCGAAAATGTTCCACCCGTCCCGAAAAAACCGATGCCGGTAGGCGACAAGCTTGGCCATCAGCTCGGTCACGAACACAGCAAGGCACATCTGGTCCAGCAGCAGGATCAGCCACCCTGCCCGTTCCATCACCGTCTTTGAAGTCTCAAGACCCAGAACCACCGCGTTGAACAGGATCACACCCAGGATCGCATTGCGGATCCGGGCGGAGTCCAGAAACATGGTGAGCTTCATTTCGAGGGTCATGGGCGCGTCCTTTGTCCGGAAATTTTCGCCTGTATGGCGCGAAGTCTGGGCAGCGACAAGACGGCAGCCGGGCCCTGTCGTCAGCCGCCGTCGGGAAGGCCGCGCAGTGTCATGCGTCGGCATCTGTGCCCCGGGCAAGCATGTCGGCCAACCCGCTGCGATAGTCGGGATAGCTCGGCTTCCAGCCCAAAATCTTCTTTGCGCGGTCGTTGCGCACTCTCTTGCTCTCGGCATAAAAGCTGCGCGCCATCGGGGTCATTTCGGCCTCTTCAAACGGAATGGCGGGCGGAATTGGCACGCCCAGCAATTCCGCTGCATAGCCGATCACATCCTGCGGCGGTGCCGGGTCGTCATCGCACAGATTGAAGATCTCACCGGGTGTCGGAGTGTTCAGCGACAGCTCCAGCGCCTGCGCGATGTCGTCAACATGAATGCGGCTGAACAGCTGGCCCTGCTTGATGATACGACGGGCCGTTCCATTGCGCACCTTGGCAAAAGGCCCGCGTCCGGGACCGTAGATGCCCGCCAACCGAAAGATATGAAGCGGCAAGTCGTCAATCGCCTGCCACGCCGCCTCTGCCGCGACCCGCGCCTGCCCGCGTTTCGTCGCCGGGTTGAGGGATGTCTGCTCGTCGACCCAGCCGCCCTGATGGTCACCATAAACGCCCGTGGTCGACAAATAGCCGACCCAGCGCATTTGCGGCGCGGCGGTGACAAATGCATCGCGCAGCGCGGCCAGAACAGGGTCGCCATCTGGGCCGGGCCCTGCGGATATCAGGATATTGGGGAATTCGGCAATCAGCGCCCGTGGATCACTACCGGGCCACAACAGCGGCTCAACCCCGGTCGCGGCGATTGCCTCAAGCTTTTCGGCGCTGCGGGTGGTTCCAACGATGTGCCAGCCTTCCGGCACAAGCCGCGCGGCCACGGCGCGCGCGCTGAAACCGTGTCCAAAGGAGAGCAACCGTTTGTCCATCGTTCTCCAGCCTCCCGCCGCTTGCCGAAGCTATCCTGTCTGCACAAAGCAAAACGGCCTCCCCTGAAAAGGGAAGGCCGCAAAAACCTAGTAAGCTTATTGCTTAGTCGGATTCGGTTGTTGTTGTCTCGGAGTCGGAGTCGCTGCCCGCGACTGCGGCGAGAACGGCTGCTGCTGCCACGGCACCAACCACAACTGGAACACCAATGCCGGATCCAACTGCAGGAGCGAAAACGCCATCGTCGTCTTCGACAGTTGTTTCGGTTACCGGTGCAAGCGAGCCAGCGAATGAAGCGGTCGCCATAATTGCAACGAGTGCTGAGACGGAGAGCGTTTTAAACATTTTTAGTCATCCTGTTTTAATTCGTTCAAAGGCCAAAAAGCCAGTGTTTCGTTCTTTCTCGACGATTAGCGCAAACAGATTACAACTACAACGTCAGAAACGAAACGTGCTATAGTTTATCGGCGAGCTTCTGCCAAGCGCAACCAAAATGCCTAATTTTTAAGCAGAATCAGCTCGAAATAGCCGGACCGGGGCCCGACCCACTGCCGTGACTTTCGGACCAAACCAGTGCTTTCCTGGACCCAATAGTCATTAGTCATCACGGCCGCCGCATCGGAACCCGGCGCGCATTCTTCACGCAGGTGGGTAGTATTAAATACCTGATCTACAATGGTAATTATAGAATTACCAACGACCTCGATGTCACAGTAAACCTGCATTTTCGTGGTCGTCACATCGCCGTCCGACAGCGTGTATTCCCGCAAACCACTGCGCGCGGCGCGCGCCTGAATCGCGGAAATCGTTAACGCTGCATCTGCAGCAATTATGTCACCCCCAACGCCTCTGGTTCCGATAACGACCCCATTTCTGAGAAATACCTGGGCATTATCGGACGATTTCCAGATTTCCACGCGCCCAGGCATCGAATCGCGCCGCGATGCGACACGGCGCAGAAAGTCACTTCCGCCGGTCATTTCGGGATTAATCTGGAGCGCCGCGATCTTTGTTTCGGCCAGCATTTTCGGCGTCACGACAACCTTCGGCTGAGGGCCCGCCTGACGCGTTTGCACACCCTGTTTGAGCGTGCCGAAAATGAGCTTTGGCAAATCGGTCTGACCGCCCCGATCAGAGCTGCACCCTGCCAGAAGCGCGACGATCACGCCCAGCGCCATCACACGCATGCCCATCACTCCCAAACTCCCGACCAATTGCCCTCAAGGGCCTTCCGATGGCCTGTACGCACCTGCTGGTACAGGCGGTTTGGCACATTCAGCCGCGCGCCACCGTCCCGAAGAATCGGACGGATCCGGGTCCCCGCCGTGCGCTTGTCCGGTCGGCCGATAAACCAGCTGATCGGAATCTCGAGCATGATCCCCTTGTCGAACGAACCTTCCCCGAATTCCTCGGCAGAGACATCGGTCAGCGTGAAGAAGCCGCCGACTTTCCAGCCGTTGTCGAATTCACGTTGCAGTGTCACCGTAGCGCCGACATCACCGGCGAGATAACGGCCAACATCCAATTGTCCGGTATAGCCGTTTCCGAATTCGTAATAGGCCGAGGCATGGCCGGTCGCGATAGAATAGGATTGAAATCCAAGCCTCTGATCGAAATCGCGCTGTTTCACGTAATTCGCTTCCACTCCCAAGGCCAGGCGGCTGGCCGCGGGTTTCCACAGCACTTCTGCCGATACGCCGCCAAACATCCGTTCAAGATATCCTGCGGTCAGACGTGCATGGACGTCTGGCGTGATCTTCCACTGTTTGTTGACGTATAGGTTTTCCATCGTCGTCTCGCCGCCCTGCACATAGAGAACGGAATCGGTGCGCACCCGCGGCAGAACCGAATTGCTGGTCCGGGTCGTATCGCCCAGATTGCCCACCAGCCGATGCCGCAACTCCCCCGCAACGCTCCAACCCGGCGCCGGAATGAATGACGCGTTCAGCTTGATCCCGGCATCCACCCGCACCGGTTCATCAGGGTCGAAATAGCTTTGTGCAAGGTAGGGTCCGACGGACCAGTTGAACGCGGGATACAGTGTTTCATTGCGCGCGGACCCCGGCAATCCCGGCGCCGCGCTGTCGATCCCTGCAACCGCCAGCAGGGCGTCGGTGGAATTCGGATGCAGCTCAAGCGCTTCCAGGTCAGACCGGCGCAGCACGATGGCAGACTGTGCAAGGTTATCGACCACAGGCACGATCCGGAACGTCTCGACCGAGGCGGGCAGCACCCGAGCCATGGCCCGCGCCACACGGCCCACGGACACCGCAGTCGCGCGGTAACGCTCGTTGGAGTAGCGCACCTCGGTTGTGTCGGCAGTCGTCCGTGTCTCGATCAGCGTCAGACCTTCGGCCGCCAGAAGCGGGATCAGGGCGTCGCGCACGGCACCCGATGCCGCCGCTTCGGAAACGACCCAATCCCCCGCGTAGGCCTGCGGATCAGCCCTTCGGCCGGGCCGCACGTCGAATGGTCTGGGCGCCGGAATCCTAAGGGCGGATATCGGCCGCTTGGGGTTCAGCTGCATCTGCAGATTGATCCCGATCTCTGAGCCATAGAGATAGTAGCCGCCAATTCG
Organism: Sulfitobacter sp.; assembly: GCA_041573235.1. GTDB lineage: Bacteria > Pseudomonadota > Alphaproteobacteria > Rhodobacterales > Rhodobacteraceae > Sulfitobacter. Next base: position 14,949 of record JBFFQZ010000012.1, read on the forward strand.
GAAACCGTTCGAGATCTGGTACTCTGCCCCGAAGTTGAAGCGCGACTTGCGCTCGAAAACACCCTCATCGGTTTCGACGTCATAAGCGTCCGAGCTGTATTCAGCCTTCAGGCCCCACGCATCGTTGACCTGCCATTCGACCCCGGCAAAAGGCGCGGCGGGCCCCCTAAACCACTGATCCACGGAAGGTTCGCCACCGGCGTCACCGGCGCTGAATGTCGGACGGTTGCTGCCAAACGGGGCGCCGATGCTGCCCGAACTGCCCAGTCGCCCCCAACCCAGACCGACCGTCGCCTTGATCCGGCCCGGTATGCGCTCATTCGAGAATGTCTTGGTCGCGGCGATGAATTCGCCCGCATAGATGCCAGTGCCCGCGAAATCCTGCAGACCAAGCGTAACACTCGGCAGATACCGGCTTTCGCGGTTCAGAAGGAACCGCGCATCAAAGCTGCGGTCGCGATAGGTCTCGAACCCCGCAAGGTTCAAACCCTGGATGCCCACGTAGCGGAACGTCGCCTGGATCCGCGGCGTCGCCTGAAATGTGGCTGAGGTCCGCGTCTGGCCACCAAAATGTGACACGCCGACGACAAACTGCCCATCTGGCAAGGCGTCGCCAGACGGCATGTCGATCAAGCCCGGAGCGCCATAGAAGTTCAGTGTCGGCCGATCCGGCGTGTCGAACACGGCGTCCAGAGGCCCTGCCAGTGTGCCGAACGGCGTTGCGATCCCCGCGCCCAGCACCAGATACATCAGGTTATTCATTACCACACGTCGGGTCATCATCTACTCTCTGGCCGCGATCAGCTATGACACTTAATGCCCTGCGTCTTCGGGTAAAGCAACACAAGCGCACAGCACAGCCTGTCAGCGTGGTGAAAACGCCCGCTCAGGAAGCATCCGCCTTCGCAACAGCCTTGCGAAATCCTTCGACCCAGCGGCGGACCACATCGCGGGCCATATCCTCGTCGCTGGCCACAAAGGCCTCTCGCAGGCCGCGCAGGGCCGCTGCAATCTCGATCTGCGAAAGCCCCTCTTCGCGCGTCATGAAGATCTTGGGATAGACCGTGCCCAGTATGTCGTCCGACAGCGTCAGCTCTTCGCTCATCTTTTCACCCGGTCGAAGGCCCGTGATCTGGATTTCGATGTCACCGTCGGGGTGATCCTTGTCGCGCACCTCGTAACCCGCGCTTTCGATGACTTGCCGCGCGAGATGCAGGATCGGCACCGGCTTGCCCATGTCCAGCACGAAAACTTCGCCCCCCTGCGAAAGCGCGCCCGCCTGAAGCACCAGCTGCACCGCTTCCTGCACGGTCATGAAATACCGCTCGACGCCGACATCGGTGACCGTCAGCGGGCCGCCCCGGCTGAGTTGTTCCTGAAACAGAGGCACGACAGAGCCTGACGAGCCCAGCACGTTACCGAACCGCACCATCGAAAAGACAGTGCCCCCGTCGCCGCCAACCCGCTTTGCCAGATCCTGCACCACCAGTTCGGCCAGCCGCTTGGACGCTCCCATCACGTTGGCCGGGCGCACCGCCTTGTCCGAAGAGATCAGCATGAACCGTTCCACCCCGGCCTTTGCCGCCTGTTCCGCCAGTGTCTGCGTCCCAAAGACGTTGTTGACCAAGCCGGTCAGCGGATTTGCCTCGACCAGCGGGACGTGCTTGTAGGCTGCTGCATGCAGCACAACCTGCACCCCGTGCTGCGTCAGCACCTTGCGGACGTGTCGGCTGTCAGTGATGGTGCCAAGTACCGGAATGATCTCGATTTCTAGGTTTTCCTGCTCGACCGCACCGCGCAATTCCATGTCGATCTGATACAGACCCAATTCGCCCAGTTCGAACAGGATCAGCTTTGCCGGACGACAGTCAAGAACCTGCCGACACAGCTCGGACCCGATCGACCCGCCCGCACCCGAAATCAGCACGACCTTTCCCGCGTAACACGCCCGCGCATCGCCCAGCGGATGGTCGACCTCCGCGCGCCCCAGGAAACTTTGCGCCGACACCGGCGTCAGCTTGTCCACCAACGCCTCTTCGCCAATCAGCTGCGAAAAAGACGGCAGCGTCTGCACCTCAAGCCCCATACGTTCAAGCTTGCGGGCGATCTGCGCCTGTTTCGGACGGCTGAGCGAAGGGACAGCCAACAGGATACGGTCGATCTGGTTTTCCTTGACCACCTCGGCAATCCGCATGGGCGGATAGACCGGGAGCCGCGCCACCCGAATCCCCTGCATGCCCTTGTTGTCGTCCACAAACGCGACCGGCTGAATGGTCTGATGCCCGCGCAGGGCCGAAACCAGCTGCGTTCCGGTCGTACCCGCACCATAGATCAGCACCCGGCACCGCCCCGCCGTGCTGCGATACACGGCCAGGACGACCTGCAATATGATCGCCCGGCTTGCGACAGCAAAGCAAAAGAACACGACGCCGAACACCATGTGCAGCCCCAGCGGCAGGCCCAGCCCGGCGATGTCAGAAAAGGTGAACGACGCGAAGGCAAGCAATGTGGCGAACACTGCCGTCAGTCCGACGGCTGCGGCCTCATAGGCACTGACCTGGATTTCGCTGATCCCGATCCAGACGGAAATCCCCAGCGATGCGGCGATCATGTAAGGCAATACCGGCAAATAGGCTACCATGTTCTGCCAGACGCCGCCGGGCAGATCCAAGGCCCCGAAGGCGAACGCCAGAGACAGCGGCACCAGCACCGCGTCCAGAACCATCATGATCCGCCGCTTCTGCGCCTTCGTCAGCGACTTGATCCAGCTCAACATATCAACAGACCCTCAGCGCCCGGCACCCGGCGAATAAATTAATCAGCCATTGGAAGCGATTTTCGCAACAATCCGGCCCAAAGCATTAACCAAAATGAGCCCCTACGTTAACGGATTTCCAAGGCAATGTATAATATTCGGTTAACAATCTTTCCCAATTCAAAGGCCTGCCCGCATTAATTTCGCCGCAGCAAGTTCGCAATAGTCTGAAAGACCAATGCAAAATCGTAGCACATGCTTTGATTCGCTTGGTAAATGAGATCAAGCCGCGCTTTTCGCGGCACGCAGATCCGGCAATAAACGTCATCGGCCTGCTGCGCGCTCGTACAGCGGGACAATACGCGTTCCTCGTGTTTGTGAAAACGGAGCGTCGCCAGTCCCGTGACCCCTGGACGGGACTTCAGGACCGGGCCGTATATTTCGGGAAACCGTTCTACATATTCGCGCAGCGGCGGGCGCGGTCCGACGAACGACAAATCACCCTTCAGGATGTTCCAAAGCTGCGGGAACTCGTCAAGCCGCCTTGCCCGCAGCTTTGCCCCGACCGGCGTGACGCGCGATGCCTTGTGCGCACCTGACACACCCTGATCGCTGTCCACGACAGTCATCGTGCGGAATTTGATCAGGCCAAACGCCTCATCGGGCGATTTCATCCGTTCGGCCACGTAAAACAGCGGCCGTCCCTGTTTGAGATACACATAAAGCGTCAATGCCAGGATCACCGGCCCAAGGATCACCATCAGCAGACTGGCGAAAAAGACATCAAACAACCGCTTGCGCCAGGTCACTGTCCCGCTCCCCCTTCTTTCCATTGCGCGACAATGCCCTCGACCGTGCATTCCTGCGCCGAGAACCTGTAAAACCTCTCAAGCCGCGCGGTCGCCAGCGCAACTTCGGCGATCACGCCGGCCCCCGCCGGGCGCGGCGTCCAGTCGAGGTCAGCAGCGTCCAGCAGATCGCCCATCGCGACCACCCCCGGCGCGGCGATGTTGACGATGTCGGGCGGGCTGTCGGCGAGGCACAGCGCGTGCAGCGCATGGGCCAGCGACCGCGGTCCGATATAGCTGCGCCGCGGCGTCCGTCCGTCAGGCAGCTGGTCTATCTGCATCCCCGCGCGCCAGCCCCCCAGAATGGCGTCCGCGCCCGCGACATTGCCGATCCGCAGGATACAAACGCGGCTGTCCGCCAACCCCTCCTGCTCCATCTTCAGCTTTGCAAGACCATAGTCCGACACCGGGGTCACCGCATCGCTTTCGTCATGCACACCGCCTCCGGCCCCATAGACCGCAGCCGAAGAGGCCAGGAAAATCCTCGCGCCTGTCGGCGATGCCCTGCGCGCCGCCCGCGCCAGATCCACGTTCAATGACATCGGATCGCCGCTGGTCGCCGCATGCGCGGGCGTGACCCCGGATAGGCAGATCACCGCGCCCGCCCCGGCCAGCGCATCAGCAAGCGCCTCGGGTTCCGTCAGCGGATCGCACCCCAACACGCCCGGCTGCCCCCGGCTGTGCAGACGCAGCATGCCGGGCGCAGGCCAATGCGCGCGCAACATCTGTCCCAGCCGCCCGCCGGAGCCAAGTAAAACAATGCCGCCAGGCGGTGAAACGATTGACCTCATGGCTTCATGCAGTATCTTGCCCCTCAGGTTTTTCCAACCCGCCAGCCGCATTTCCGCACATGGGGCGACCGGGCCGGATGAAATATAAATATATAAAAAGCGGTGCCGCATGAGCCAATTCTTCAAAAACACCTTCTGGATTGTGCTCTGCGTCACCCTGTCCGCCTGCGTGAGCTTGCCGCGCGGCGCCGCCATCCAATCCGAAGTCGTGAAGGGCGCCAACAAACCGGAGGCCGATTTCGCCGTCTACCAGGTGACCAAGGCGTTCCTGCCCAGCGTCGCTTCATGGCCCACAACGGGCGAAGAGCATCCCGGCTGGATCGACCATAGCCGCGGCTCGAATGCGCAGATCATCCGCCCCGGAGATACGCTTGATCTGATCATCTGGGACAGCGCTGAAAATTCGCTGCTGACCGTACCGGGTCAGCGAAATGCAAATCTGACCGGGATGCGTGTGTCCGAAACCGGTGCAATCTTCGTGCCCTACGTGGGAAAGGTCCGCGTGGCCGACCGCACGCCTGACAGCGCGCGGATGCTGCTGCAACGCAAGCTTGAGGCGATCGTGCCGGGCTCGCAGTTGCAGCTGCGGATGTCCGAAGGGCGGATCAACTCGATCGACCTCGTCGGCGGCGTCACTGCGCCGGGCAGCATCCCCATGCCCGATAACAACTTCTCGGTGCTTGGTGCAATTTCTGCCGGAGGAGGCGTTCAGGCCGGGCTTCAGAATCCGCAGGTCAAACTGGTGCGCGGCCACAAGATCTATCGCACATCCGTTTCGAACCTCTACGAAAACCCCGACCTCGACACCCGGTTGCGGGGCGGCGACAAGGTGATCATCGAGGCAGACAGACGCTATTTCATCTCGCTCGGCGCCACCGGCACCGAAAGCCAGTTCCCCTTCAACCGTGACAAGGTGTCGGCGCTCGATGCCCTGTCGATCATCGGCGGCGTCAACGATTCACGCGCCAACCCCAAGGGCGTGCTGATCCTGCGTGAATATCCCAGCTCGGCCCTGC